>NZ_JBXBCF010000064.1:0-120073 GCF_056784235.1 Kovacikia sp. CALU 1929 | reverse complement strand
GAGTCGCAGACTCCAACGCGCCTGTGCTTCAGGGGCTTCACTACATGTGATGGCAATCAGATGAGCTTTTTGCGCTCCATCTAAGCGTCGTTTTTTGCGTTGTGGCTGCACTTTTCGGCTTATGGCTGCTTATAAGCTCGTTTCGACAAAGCGTTGCCGTACCCGTTCAATCGTCGCCACACTAATGTCTAAGGATTGGCTAATTGCCGCATCCGTCCATCCACCTCCCTCCTTGTTCGTAGCGGCTTTTAGCAGTATCCGGGCATGGTGCTTTTTGTAAGCAGCAACTGTGGCTGTTGTTGTCAGCCCCTCCAACTCTTCTCGTTCTTCAGCACTCAGAGAGACGATGTATTTCTTTTTTGCCATGAATCTCAAGTAAACGCGATGGCTTAAATTATCATCGAATTACCCCTCAAATCAAAGCTGACAGACTACTAGAGCAGAAGGCAGAGAAGAAGGCAGAGCAGAAGGCAGAGAAGAAGGCAGAGAAGAAGGACTTCAGCAGGCAGCCCGATCGCTCGTCCTGCGCCAACTCGCTCGACGGGTTGGACAGTTGCCGGATGCGGTGCGATCGCAAATCGACCCGCTATCCTTATCCCAACTGGAAGCTTTAGGCGAGGCTTTACTGGACTTTTCCAGCCTGTCTGATCTGGAAGGATGGTTGGCAGGGCAGTAGTTTCAGATTGTTGAGTGGGTTACTTTTGCTTTGCAAGGATTGACTCGTAGTACCGAATCAGCCGGGGAATTGCCTGCACAGGGTGCAATCGACTGACACTTTGCATAGCCTGTTCCTGCATCAGGTTGTGGGCTGTTTCATCCATCTGCCATGCCCGACTGATTCCAGCAACTAAAGCCTGGACATCTCCAGGACTAACCAGGATGCCAGAAACCCCATCTTCAATAACCTGCTCAAAGCATGAACCCGTCGTCGCAACAACCAGTTTGCCCAGTCCCATTGCTTCCAGACAGGTGTTTGGCAGGTTATCCATGATGGATGGCAGCACGATGGCCCTCGCATTGACAATAAATGGATAAAGTTTGTCATGCCGCATGGAGTCCAGAACGTTAACCCGTTCCTGAAAGGGTTGCAGGCGATCGCGAATGTAATCTGCCATTGGTTTGCCATCAGGGGCGGGACCGCTACCGCCGATAAAAAAGACATGCAGGTCTGGGAAGCGGTTCAGTAATTCTGGTAGCGCTTCGGTGAGGATGTGAACCCCTTTCATTTGGGTCATTCGACCGAAGTAAAGCAGGTAAGATTTCCCCGCTGCTACCTGCTCAAATACGGTGGTGTCATAGGTAGGCTGTTCGACGAAAAAGGGCGTTTCCAGTACATCCACCTGGGGAATAGAGTAGCCTTTTTGCACCTGACCGGCGACGAAGTAGGTTGGCGCGTAGATATGGCGGGTGCCCGTGACCGCCACTCGTTCCATCCACCAACGTAATTTAACGCCATCGTTAACGGTAATTCCGGCAGCGGTATCCCAAAAGGGACGGTAGCTGGACATGCGAGTGATGACTGGCGTATGCCGCACCCAGCGAAAGAACAACCCAACTGCCATGACATTAGCAACCTGAACAAGGTCAAATGGTGCAGTTTGATGAATATGCGCCCATCTTCGCCACAGACACCAGGCGGCTTTGAAGTCCTGGTAGGGGTTGTAAAAGGCTCTGGGAACGAGCGGATCAATGTGATCCAGAATCATTCTGCGATCCCAGAGGGGAACGACGCGATGAACGGTTACGCCTTGAAACTCGATGGTTTCGTTTTGCTGAGAGCGGGTAAAGACGTGAACGTCGTGTCCTTGCTTAACCAGGGCAACAGTGACCCGTCCCAGGTAGTTGGCTAAGCCGCCAGAGTAGGAGGGTTCAGTAACAAACTCTGGGGTAACAAAGGCAATTCGCATGATGATGTAAGCTCAATAATTTAAGCTCTCAATGGGCAGTTGAACCGTGCTCAAAACATAATCGGACGTGGTGGGGTATGGTTTGTTTTGAAGAGGATGCCCACATATTTCTCGCCAGTTGAACTGGGCATTTTTACGATAATTGGTTTGGCTTTGAGCATCTGACAAAAATGAGCAAACGCAAGATTATCACCAATGTCATCTGAGATAAAACAACCTCCAATCTTCAAACCCTGCCATAGCAAGGGATAAGCCCACATTCTGCCTCCATAGGTTTTATCACTGTCGTAGTGGCACAGGTCATATTCAGGAAGCATTGTCAGAGCTTTTGGTAATGCCGTGCGATCGCCTTCCCTCAAAAGGGTCCAGAATGGTTTTAAGTCTTCTGGAACGGCACAGCCAACATAGCTGTCATCCCCATAGCGGGAGTAGTGTAAGTTGGTGCTTATCAGGTGAGCAGAAGGTTGCTTGGAAATTGCCAGTAAGATTGCTAGAGATGACCAACCGTAAGCAACCCCCGTTTCAATGACCTGGGCTACTTTAAAGTATTGGGCAATGGTATAGATCAAATCAAGATTGCCCGCTCCTCCCATTTTCTGGGGGCACTGGTCTACTCTGGTTTCTGCCTGTTCAAAGACAGATGCATAAATAGACTGAATCGGAGTGATGGCTTCTTTGCCTGTCATCTGCTGAATCGCTTCTAGCGTGGTAACTGCTTGTCTCTGGCACCAATCGGCAGCTCTTGTCTGGGTTTGTTCCAGAGACATGGAGCCTCCCAAAATTTTTGTTTTAATTAAACGCACTAAGAATGGATAGGTATTAGGACGCGCCAGATAGGATGTCACTGTATTCATTTTTTGTTGCAACTTAACTACCATAACTGTCCGTCCTTATTGAAATTTGTGCATTCAAAAACTTAACTTGTTTAACTTATGGCTGATTCTGAAAAGCAATCTCTTTCTGCGTTCTCGGCAGGCATAGGCAGATTCTTCAATTCTTTGTTTCATGAGATCTGCCACCTTCCAGGTCTGAGCCGACATTTCCTGTGTAATTTGATTGAGCAACGAAGTATTAATGGTTTGGTTAACATGATCCAGCATTGGCTTAAACTGACCAGGATCATTTAATGGCACTGAAATATGCTGTAACTTAACCTGTTCCAGCAAATCTCTGACTTTGCGAGTATTATCGACAGCAATAAATGGGGTACCTGCTTGAATCGCAAAAATAATGGCGTGGTAGCGCATTGCGATAATCAATTGACTACGACTAGGTAATGTCGGATCAAACTCAGTAGGACAACTACTGACATCAGCTACTTCTCGTAAAACATTCAGATCTGCATCCTTACCAAAACAGAGAGGCCAGGGAAAAACAGCATCCCCTAAGTGCTCTTCTAGAGTAGCCTTCCATACCTGAGGTTCCCAATCGACTTTATTCCAGGGGCGAAAGTTCACACCAACAAGATTGCTATGTTTTTCATAAGGGAAATATCGCGGATATAGCCAGGAAATATCAGGTCCGAAAATAACGTCCCTATCAGCAAAATCTAGCCATTCTAGAGTCTTTAAATCCCGCGCCCAGATTGTACCTCCAGTTTGTGGAATAGATTTAAGCTCATGCTTGAAAGCATCATGATGGCTCACGGTTAAACTCACTCCGAATACCGGAATTTCGACCCTGGATATCCACTGGCGCATATCCTTAAATGCACCATACACCTGATTGGCAATACTGCCACCACCCAAAATGACGTAGTCACTTCTTTGTAATATTTTAAGGGGAGGGGTTTCAGTATGGGGTAGAAATGTCAATTGATGGTTATGAAGCCACATTTCAATGCATTGAGCAATGCGATCGTCCCCAGCATTTCGGTTGTGATACCAGCCAAAAACAGCGCCGCGTAAAGCCATTATCTTTGTTTACCTATTTCACTAACTAATTCCAAGTTTCAATTATTCAACAAAAGCCTTCGATACATCCGTCCGTGTTTTAGAAGCCGCTCAATATATAAGGGATCGACCAGTTTAGCTATAAACTTGTACCAGCTTCGCTCTGCATAAACAAGCTGGTTAGATCGTCTTCTTGCTCTGCCAAATCCTTCCGATGCGGTTTGTTCACAGCCATTGCGAAAAGCATAGATTGAGAGTTGAAAAATCTGACTCGCCAGTGCTTGAATTCGTTCCTCCGACATTTTGTAGGGATCCCCTTGCATCAATATGATTTCAAGGTTGAGAAATAGCTGAAGCAAATGATCTGATGGCAAATTGAATCGTGTGATCCTGCCAGGATCATCGTGATTTCGATGTTCGTAAAGATGCTCATCCAGCAAACATATTTTGATATTTGTGGAAGCAAGCCGAAGGTGTAAATCATATTCTTGGGCACGGGGTAAGCCTTCAGTAAAACCACCAACTTTCTCAAGGCAAGTTCTACGATGCAATGGTCCTTCTGTGCTTAGTCCCTGGTTCAAGCAGTAAATAAAGGGATCAATGCCTACAGGTGATTTTATAAGGCTTTTTTTGGGACGTTTCGGACGACCATCGCCAAAAATATAACCTTTGCAAAAAACAAGATCTGCCTCACCAGAAATTAGCCGTGGAACTTGCCGTTCAAGTTTGGTTGATACCAAAACATCATCCGCATCCAGAAATTGAATGTACTCACCCTGGCTCAGGCTCAAACCCAGATTACGAGCGGCACAGGCTCCTCGATTAGGAGTTACTTCATAGTGAATTCTATCTTTGAAGGATTGGATAATTTCAACGCTGCGATCGCTCGATCCATCATCTACCACAATCACTTCAACATTGGGGTAGGTCTGGGTCAGGGCACTGGTAATTGCCTCGCCAACAAACTTTTCAGCGTTGTAGCAGGGAATAATGACGCTGACTAATGGTTTCATACTGAACCAGAGGCATCTATAGCCTGAAATAGAAAGTCTCGATGGGTGAGTTGGGCGACTAAAGAGTAATGCCCAGACAGATAAGTGGCGATTTCAACTTTGCTGTCTGGATCACGGCATTCAATCAACATAAAAGTAGGGTGATATTTTCCCAAATCCAGTCCCTTGAGGACTTCTAGCTCATACCCCTCGACATCTAATGATAGAAGGTCAAAGGTTGAAAACCCGCTGTCATCTAGAACTGAAGTCAAGGTTCTTGCCTCCACTTCGACTTCAACAGGCTGGAAGTATTTTTTCACTTTGCCGATTTGTTCTTCTCTGGTTTTAGAGTCGGTGTAAACGTCAGTGACAAATGACATCAACCCGCCGGAGCAAAGCTGAACTGTCTGTTTAGAGTAGGCAGAGGAAACCAACCCACAGTGGTAGACCTTTGACTTGGAGCGGGTTTTCACACAGGCATTAAAGTTGCCTTCAATCGGCTCGACTAACACGCCCTGCCAGCCTTTGATTTTTTCCAAGTAATAGGTGTTGCTTTCTGTAAATCCATCGTGTGCTCCGGCTTCAATAAAAACTCCTTTCGCAGGAAGATAATTGGCTAATTTACAATCAAGGTCGTTGAAAGCGGGTCTTGAGTACCAATCAATTCTCAAATGTTCTAAAACATAGCGTCTTAAATTCTGATACCTGGTATTTAACGCAATTAATAAACGAGCTTTGGTCATAGAAGATTATGAATTATGAGTAATTATTGAGTTGCCCAGACCTCCGATTTTTCCGGAAAAATCGGAGGTCTAATTTGAGCTTATTTCAGCCACATCTGGTTTTGGTAATTCTATCGGTTTCCACCTGGCAGGATTGCCATAAGCCACGCAATCCGTTGGAATAGAAGAGGTCACAATGGCACCAAGGGCAACAATGGAGCGATCGCCCAAAGTGACTCCTTTAAGGACAGCGGCTCTTTTGCCAATCCAGCAGTCGTCTCCAATAACAATTGGCTTTGCTTTTGGGCGTGTTTTATCGATCACAGTGTGCATGGAGCTGGATAAAATCATGTCGCGCCTGTTCTGCCAATCGGTGGAGTGAGTGTTGTTATCAAAAATATCAACCTCATAGGAAATCAACACATAATCTCCAATGGATAGGAATGTGAGACATCGTAATTCCGTACCCTGATTGATAAAGGTTTTCTGACCAATCTTTATTTCAGCCCCGCCACCTCCTTTAATAGAAGCTCGAATCCTGGAACCATGACCAATAGAACAAGTAGCGTTTGATAAATTAATAGCTTGAGGATAAGGCTCAATTCTTTCAATCAGAGCATGAGTACCAATTCTCAGAGTTGCCCTTTTTGCCAGATGAATTCTTGCACCTTTAATAACAGTTCCGTCAGCAATATAAATTTCTGAATGCTTTTCCAGATAAATTTCACAATCATCAAAAATAACCTTTTCACCAATATGGATTTTGGAAGATTGATCGATTATAAATTTAACTTTCCCAAAACAAATTAAGCTTTTAACACTGCTCAGTTTCCTCGACTTTAAGTAGCACTTGATTTTGTACGTTTTAATTTTTCTAATAGAATACCGAATCAACCTGCGAAAGAATGAGATAATATCCATAAATTCACCAAGGTAAAACCAGCTTCTGGAAATGCCTATATAAAGATTTGAGTCTTTCTCTATTCCCTATATTTTTGTTACTTGAATTAGTAATCCTTTGAGGGTGTGTTAGAGCAAACTCGGGTGCAGGTACAAAGTGATTAATAATATGAGAAACGTCTTTGCCTAAATGGTGATTAATGCTTAAGTTTGCTTTCTCTTGCCAACCTCGTTCCAACAATCGCTCATTAATCTGTTCTGGAAACTGTTGTACATCAATTTGTATCTCTCCAGTAAAGTTTTGCCCATCTTGCAAGCCCCAAAGAGCAACTTCAAAATCAGGGTCTTCTGCTGCAAATCTCGACCACATTGGCTGAAATAACTTTTGGCTCAATTCGCCATGTTTACGCGCATGGACAAAACACTTACGGTAAATATCCTTATAGAACTGCTCATAGTCATGAAGACCAACAATCATCCCAACCTCAACAAATGGATGACCTTGCTCTTTCATGCGGTTAATCGTTTCTGTTTCCGGCCTGATAAAACTGGCATCGGCAACACAAGATAATCCCTTTTTTAGTAACGAAGTGCGGTAAAGGTGATTGCCAGCAGGTCTACGCCCTCCAAAAAACTTGCACAAGATGCTTGCTTGAACTTCAAAAATATTCTCCTCTGCTTGATTTGCAATTTCAAGGAGATCCAGAACCGCATTTTCTCGTAGAAGAACATCTGCATCAATGCACAAAGTCCACGGCAATTCTCGCTCAATTCCAACTTCAAAGGTTTTAGCAACAGCAGCAGCAAAAGGGACTTCACGAATTATCACGATGTTTTTTTGAGGAATCTGTTGTGCCATCAGATTATGGCAGGCTGCTTCCGTTCGTTCTCCAGCAGAGCGAATTATAGCTGTAATGGTTGTCGGCTTTAGAGTTTGGTTCAGCATAGGGGTAGAGAACAGATTCAACTTCCAATCCTTTCAAACATTAACTACTAGGATGAGAAACGTGGTTTTTGAAATAGATTTTTAATTAGCTTTTTCAATTGTGCGTAATTGACTACTGAATGCACACCACCCGTAATAGTGTTAGTGTTCCCAATCCATTTACCTGCTTGCTTAATAGGGGTGAAATTTGGAATAGTATCTATCCATTTTTCAGGATGACGTGATCCTACAAAGAGCAAATAAATTGAGGAATCGTGAAATGGACTTTCCGCCTCATAAATAACCTTTAATCCATTTTCCTCAAACAGCTTCCTAAGGGCTAATGGGGTGAATCTCCAATAGTCACCATAGGATCGATTGATTGCATGTTGAACCTGTGAGAAAGGGACAATAACAATAACAATGTCCTTAGATAGCTGACATAGATTCCTAAAAGCTGTAAATATGTCGAAAACATGCTCAAGCATAGTATGGTTGAATACTACATCAAAGCCATGCTTTAACTCATCAGGTATGTCTATCGACATATCAAGTAAAATTTCATTTTCCCTTGAGTGATAACCATCATCCCCAGCATAATTGGTTATGAAATATGTAGATCTATTAGAGAAATAATCACTATAAAAGCCCCCTTCTTTATCTTGATCATTAGCGGCAGAGACATTAATGACCGTACCAGTAAATAAACTTGATATTTTTTCAAGTTCGCGATTGGACCAGACCCTTACTAAGCGATGCTGGCGTTCTAGCTTAGAATACATGCTAATTTCCTCGCTTTAAGTTGTAGGGATGTTAGTAATGCTCTTGTAGCGATGCTATTGCTTCTTAGCGATATTCCAACTTCTCGGTTGGTAGAATCGACAATTATGCATAGTTCCAGATGATTCCACAGTGAATTGGAAAGATTCAACAAAATCAAGTGTATAAATTCTCTCTTGTTTAAGCTTTACACTCATTGAATAAACACCTGACGGTAAGCCGAGATAAGGCATTTCTAAACTCATGACATATATGCCTGGTTCAACTTCAAATGAATTGCCATCGTTAGCTGTATCTATTTGCAGGACTGCGCCTTCACCGCCTCCTATCTGAGATACCTTTAAGTAGACGTTTATATTCTCGAAGCATTTCCTTGCCTTACAAAGGATATGAAGCTTTGTTGGAAATCCACTTCTAAGTGGCTGTTGAAGTAAGTCATCCTGTGAGCTACTAAAAAAGATTGACTGGATATCCAAGCCCTGGCTTTCGTGGGAGGGTCTCTCCTGCAACTCTAAAAAACCTGGTAGATTTGTCTTCTTATCGCCCAAAAACAAGTCTTGTTCATACTTCTGCATCACATTAAATGTCGTATCTGTGCAGATTAGCTCTCCTTTAAATAAATAAATTGCAGAATTACAAATCTGAAGGATTGACTGCGGATCGTGGGAAACCATAATGAAGCTTGTCCCTACCTGAAGTAATGAAGCAAGTTTTCGATAACACTTTGCTCTGAATTTAATGTCTCCTACTGCCAATACTTCATCAAGCAGGAGAACATCTGGGTCGGTGTGAATTGCTGACGCAAATCCTAATCGTGCTGCCATGCCAGAGCTATAGGTCTGTAATGGTGACTCGATCGCGTCTCCAATCTCAGCAAATTCCACTACCTCATCAAAACGTTCATCAATCTCTTTTTTGGAAAGACCCAAAATTGACATATTGGCATAGATATTTTCTCGTCCAGTCAGGATTGGGTTAAAGCCTGCACTCAACGCAATCAGGGGTGCAATTCGTCCCTTCGCTTCCACTGATCCGGCATCCGGTTTAATCAACCCGGCAATAATCCGCAATAGCGTTGATTTGCCGCTGCCATTTTTACCAACCAGCCCCAAAGCTTCTCCCCGACGGAGTTGAAAACTAACATTTTGCAAAGCCCAAAATTCCTTTGGGCGCAGTTGGTCACTTTCCTGCCGTAACCCCACCAGGTCAGATGCAATATCCTGAACCCCATACAGCAGCGATCGCTTCAAATCTCGACAAAACTTTTTAGAAACCCCATTCACCGAAAGAATGACTTCCTCTGAGTTGGAATGGGTCATCCCTTCGTAATTCTGGCTTAGTGCTTCAACCATGTTTAAGAACTAACTCTTTCAATGACATAGGGCATGGCAACACGGTAAAGAATCCAGGCTACCAATAAACCTGCAAAGGCAACTCCACTGACAATCCAAAAACCCAACGGCTCAGAAACGGTACCTATAGTTGCCAGTTCTCGCGCTGTGACCAGAAGTGGTGTCACCGGATTCAGTCTCACAATCTCTGCAAAGCGTCCACTCTCAGGTACTGGATAGACCACAGGCGTTAGCAAAAGCCAGGGACTCATAATTAAAGGAAGCGCCTTTGTTACATCCGTATATAGCCCTGCCAAGGGTGCCAGCAGCAACCCCAAAAATGTGCCGAACACAACCAGATGAATCAAAGCTACCGGAGCAATCAACACCGTCCAGGGGACAGACAATCGAAACCAGAGAAACACACCAACCACTAAAATTAACTTGATGCCAAAGTTGACAAAAACTTGACCCAACTTCGACAACACGATCGCCTCACGGGGAAAGTTGATCTTTGCCATCAGCGTCTTAGCACCCGTCACCGCCTGAATGGGACCATTCAATGCTTCTACAAACGTCTGCCACAGCATCGTACTCAGCATCACATAGGCAGGATAGGGAATATCCGTTTCGCCAATGTTAATCACGTTTGAATTTGCTGCAAACGTAAAACCTACTGCCAGAATAATCGGTGGAATAAACGCCCAGGCAATCCCCAAAAGTGACTGACGGTACTGAGCACTTAAGTCTTTGACCATTAACCGCCAAGCCAGTTCCCGTGATGCCAGCAAGTCTCTCCCCATCTTTTTCCAGATAGGCGGTCCCGGTTGGCGAAACCAGCTTGCAGACGTGTAGCTAACTTGCTTGGGGCGAGCTGATGCAGACATAGGCAAATGGTCGATCTCAGATGGATTCGTTTGCTGCGGTTTGTGATGGTTCATCAATTGCCCCTGAGCAGTACGTTTCCAGAAAAAGCATTTGCAATTTCTCTAAACCTATACAGACCTCAAACCTGCCATCAGGAGAGAACCTTGATATAAGTTCAGCTTCTTTTTAGATTCTTTAAAGTTTACCCAACAGAAAGCGATCGCCCAAAATCCCCGGAATGTCCCAAATTCCGGGGATCCAAAGCCTGAGGTTAAAACTAATTCGGGGGTCCTGCTACAACTGATCCGGATCAAGTCCCAACGCTCGCAATCGGGCAGCCAACTTTTCTGCCCGTTGTCGTTCCTGCTGTAGCAACTCCTCAGCCTGCTCAGCCCGCTGGCGTTCCTGCTCAGCCCGCTGGCGCTCTTGCTCTGCTTGCTGACGTTCCTGCTCAGCCCGTTGCTGTTCCTGCTGCGATCGCTCTTCTGCCGTAGGGAGCCAATTGCCTTCGGCATCATACCAGCGCAGCCATAAACCGTCTGCATTCTGGTAATGTCCCCGCCAGTTTCGTCTAGTAAGCGGGGTTGAGCCAGGTGAAACTCATCGGGCAAGCCAGGTTCCTCCGGATCTTCACTGGGAAGATCATACATGGTTGGCAGGGTTTCCTGGGGCGGGCGCGGCGGGTTGGTCTGGTACATGGCTCAGGTCGTTGAACCGTGATGACGAATTTAACCTGAGTGTAACTGATTGGTTACACCTAACCCACAAACACAAAATCCCGCATGCCTCGATGCCCAACCATACGCGCATGGCGGCGGGTAAACTCTCCCACAGAAGGGTTGCCGTTGGGGTGAATCATCCCCGTTGCCTGTTGCCACAGTTCAGGCGGCGCGATCGCCACAATATAGGTCGCGGCTTTAGATGGATGGCTACTCTCCTGCCTGCGGATGTGATACCACTTCGTTTCCTGGCACTCCACGCACCAGAAAGCTTCCAGCCACTCACCCACCAGCGGTACAGCCGTTTTTGACTGCATCAGCATCAGGGCAGTGCGCCGGTTCATTCCCCGCTGTTGCAGTTGCCCAGCCCGGTCCGCAAATAAAGGATACTTTTGACTGACACTGTCCAGGTAGCAACCATGAACAGGACAGGCGATCGCCCGTCGCTTCGATCGCTTTCGATTTCGGGTACACGGCTTCTGCAATACGACCTCCCCCATGATTAAAACGGCATCAGACCGAAGAAGGTTACGTTAGAGGGACCGAGATCGAATGACCATCAAAGCCCACTCCTAAACTTTGGTATTTAATGAGTCACCCCGTTGACAGGAACCGAACGGGTGAACCAACCCACTACATTTTTACATCTGTTAAGAACCGTATCCGGAGTAAATGAGCTTTTACGGTTCAACAATGCTTCAGGGTAGGGCATTATACCTGCACGCTTGGTTAGATCAGAAAGCTTTGTAATAGTCCCGATACCAGTCTACAAATCGCTTCAACCCTGTCTCAATGGAAGTCTGGGGCGCAAAGCCGACATCTCGCATCAGATCTTCCACGTCTGCATAGGTGGTCAGCACATCTCCTGGCTGCATAGGCAACATATTCTTCTGTGCCTCCTTGCCCAAAAGTTGCTCCAGCACCTGAATAAAATAAAGCAACTCAACTGGGCGATGATTGCCAATGTTATAGAGCTTGTAGGCAGCCGGGGCGATCGCCGCCTCAGTTTCCGTCACTGCACCGGGTTGGGGGGGGTGATGCATGACACGCACAATTCCCTCGACCACATCATCAACATAGGTGAAATCGCGCTGGAGCTTGCCAAAGTTATAGACATCAATGGGATTACCCGCCTCAATTGCCCGCACAAACTTGAAATACGCCATGTCCGGTCGTCCCCAGGGACCATAGACCGTAAAAAAGCGCAGTCCCGTGGTCGGAATGCCATAGAGATGACTGTAGGTATGGGCGATTAGCTCATTTGCCTTTTTAGTTGCCGCATATAGAGAAATGGGACGATCCACATTGTCCTGGGTCGAAAAGGGAACTTTGGTGCTGTTGCCATAGACCGAACTGGAGGAGGCAAAGACTAAATGCTTGACCGGATGATGACGGCAGCCTTCCAGGAGATTGACAAACCCTGTCAGGTTACTGTCTGTATAGGCTGAAGGATTGATCAGCGAATAGCGCACCCCTGCCTGGGCAGCCAGGTTCACCACATAGTCAAACCTCTGTGCCTGGAAGATCTGGGCAATCGTGGGGCGATCGCTCAAATCAGCGAACTGAAAGGTAAATTGAGTGTGGGAATTCAATTGTTGCAGCCGTGCCTTTTTCAGGTTGACATCATAGTAATCATTCAAGTTATCGATGCCATAGACTTCAAAGCCATCCTCAAGCAACCGTTTTGCCAGAAAGAATCCAATAAATCCGGCAACGCCAGTGACCAGTACCTGCATGACTCATACTCTCTTCAATGGAAGACTATGATACACAAGACATTGATCAGAAGGGAAACCCGGAGTGCTTCTCCCTATCTTGCTGGATTCTTCAACTTCTAACTTTGCAGGAACATTTCCGACTCAAACCTCGTCTGGGTCGAGTCCCATTTCTCTTAATTGGGCTGCCAGTCGCTCTGCCCGTTGCTGTGCGCGATCGCGTTCCTGCTGTGCGTAGTCCCGTTCCTGCTGTGCCAGGTCCCGTTCCCGTTCTACCTGTTCGCGCACCTGCTCAACTTCTTGCCGGGTCAGCAGCTTTAACCCGGTCTGGGGGTCATAAAATCGCAGTTCCCGGGGCAGGGGAAGGATGCCTAACCCCTGTTGCACAGGCACTTGTAGTTGCAGATCCAGCCTTAGCACGGGGCTGCGGATGAATTGGGTGCCCTCAGGGGTAGATTCCAGCGGTAACGCTTCATAGCGACCCTCCACCAGATGAAACCCCTTCAACTGAGGATTCAAATAATCTGCGGTCGGGTCGTACTGAAAATATTCCTGCACCCCCAGACTGCTATAAAGCTGGGGCTTTTCGATTTCGTCCTGCCGTCGAGTGCTGTAGGAAGTAATCTCCAGAATGAATGAGGGCAATTTACCGTTTTCCTGCCAGGCTTTGTAGCTGCGCCGCTTGCGGTGACTCACCCCAAAGATCACAAACACATCCGGGGAAATCACTGCCTGGGGATTGCCTTCCTGGTAGTAAACAAACAAATTACCAGAGACATAAACGTTCTGCCGACTCTGGAAGTAAAGCCGGAGCACTTCGACACAGTAGAGCAAATAATCACGAGTTGCATCACTTTCAGTCATCGGTTGACCGTCAGACTCCGGGTAAAAGACTGAGTCCAGCGCCAGCCTGGTGTCTTTCATCATTCCTATTCCCCATGCAGCGCAGTGCTCCTCTATTCTGCCACGAGTCCCTCTGGCGATTTAATAGGAAGTAGCAGTCCAGGAATCACCAATATGCCATGACAAACCAGAGCGCCATCTTTGATAAGTCGGGACGTTACCGCTATTCCCTCTGGCGCGAGTGGGACTGGCAAACTCCTAAAGTTGGCTTTGTGATGCTGAATCCCAGTCGTGCTGATAGTTTGGTAGATGATCCTACCATTCGGCGATGCGTAGGATTTGCCCACACCTGGGGATTTGGCGGGTTAGAAGTGGTGAATCTGTTTGCCTACCGCACAACTAATCCCGTTGAATTGGGACGGGTTGCGGATCCGGTTGGGGGAGAAACCGACTTCTATCTAATTTCGTTGCAGAAACGAGTTAAACAAATTGTTCTGGCATGGGGAAATGGAGGCAGTCTACAAGGACGCGATCGCACCGCCCTTACCCTTCTGTCAGAGCAATCTCTCTACTGCCTGGGGCTGACTCAAATTGGGCAACCCCGACATCCCCTTTATCTCAGAAGGGATACCCTACCTGTTCCATTCACCGTCCAAAATTTCCCAAATCGTAGCGATTGTTCTGCAAGCAAGAACGTGACATAGGTAATAACCATAACGCTAACGCATCACCTTTAAGGATCGCCTCTTACTGATGCGATGTGCGACTTTGATGAAATGCCCACAAGAACGCCCACCCTCCGGGAAGCAAGCTACACCCTAGCCCTCTCCCATTGGGCTACTGCGTATACACAAGTGTAAAAGTTGAATCGGTAGGTGATCGCAGAGTCAACGGTGAATGCCAAAACCCTGATTGGGGGGCTGCCCCCCAATCCCCCCGTTGCAGAGTTTTTACGGGTGAGAACACGAGACAAGCTTTGTCAGTTCTCACCCGTAAAACAGGTTGCGTCCCCCGCACTCCCTCCAAAACGATGCGATCTCGTCGTCAATCGCAACCTTCATCCCACTGGGTCTTCAAGCAAGGGCAAACGGGTGGCAAGGGGAGCGGTTGTCTTTGAAGTTTGAGGCATTTTTGACCGATTCTCGTCGCGCTAGACTTGAAGCCCCAACGCTAGACCCTTGCGGGGGGTTTGGGGGAGTTAGGACCCCAAAAGGCGGGGGACTGGGGGGAAGTCCCCCAGAGCCAGTTTCTAACGAAGCCGAGATCTGTATACACCGTAGCCCATTGGGAGAGGGCAAATTAGTTGTACATCCTTTTACTGCATCGACTGAAGATCGGCAAGCAGTAAATTAATCCGTTCTGCTACGTCTGCTTTGCCCTCTGGATCCGCTTCATGCAGAAAAATATCGAGAATAAACCAGCGGCATAGTTCTGGATCGGTCTTAACCAGATTCAGCATTACCCCATTCAAAACTTCGGTCAGCAGAAAACCTGGAAGACGGCGCAACTCATCCCGAATCACCAGCGCAGGCTCAAATTCCTGGGTCTGCCTGGACAGGACAATTGCCTTAGAAATCGTTGACACCAACTCATCCAGGTCTACACCTGGAATGCCATCGGGACTGGGAGTGCGATCGGATGGGTGCTGCAAAGAAGTTCCTCATCATCAAAGGCAATATAACACCTCCCCCTTCAACCGTGGAATCAATGCATAAATTTCAACGGTTCAACGGCTGATCACTTTCTACCTCTATCCCACGGCAGGAAAGGGGAGTCATAACCTATGTCTTGCGACAGAAGACACTAATCGCCCTATCTATCGGACAATAGAACGGATCCATAATACTTTTGAATTAAACAGCTTGAAGGTTTTATTTCATCTACCGTTAAGTAGAAATACGTAGCCAACTTATTTGCCCAGTATTTGCCCGGTTATAGCGGTTCCTTTCTGGATGAGGTTCATCTCATCTGTTTGACTTAAGGATGCTACGGCTATCCATGTACCTCACTGGATTCAAGAACGCTATAAGTTGGTGGAATTAAAACCATCCACCCATCCCCCTGCAACTGTGGTTTACTTATTTGAAAATCGCTGTCAGTAGAGATGGCAGATACTGTTTATCCACTAGAAAGACAGTGCTAATAGCGGTAACTTTACGACCGGATATTTTGCCGAAGGACTAAACTATGCCCACTGCACAAGCCGCCAGCGACACCGATAGTCTCGATCTCAAACAGCTTTTAAGGATTTTGACAGAGATCAAGAAGGGGAACTTTTCGGCGCGGATGCCCATTGACCAAACGGGGATTGCTGGAAAAATTTCGGATGCGCTGAATGACATCATCGAGATGAATGAGCGGATGACCGAGGAACTCGATCGCATCAGTACGGTAGTGGGTAAAGAAGGCAAGATTAATGAACGGGCTTCGCTGGGCAGTGCGAGAGGGTCCTGGAGGACAGCGGTTGACTCGATCAATACCCTGATTAGCGACCTGGTGCAGCCCACGGCTGAAACCGCACGGGTGATTCGGGCAGTGGCAAATGGGGATTTGTCGCAGGCGATCGCCACTGAAATTGAAGGCAGACCCCTGCAAGGAGAATTCCTCCAAACTGCCCACGTTGTCAATACGATGGTAGACCAGCTCAACTCCTTTGCCTCCGAAGTCACACGGGTGGCGCGGGAAGTGGGCACAGAAGGAAAACTGGGCGTACAGGCAGACGTAAAGGGCGTGGCGGGCACCTGGAAAGACCTGACCGACTCCGTCAACTCGATGGCAGGCAACTTAACCGCTCAGGTGCGGAATATTGCTGACGTGACCACCGCTGTAGCAAACGGCGATCTGTCCAAGAAGATTACCGTCGATGTCAAAGGCGAAATTCTGGAGCTAAAAAACACGATCAACACGATGGTAGACCAGCTCAACTCCTTTGCCTCCGAGGTAACGCGGGTAGCACGGGAGGTCGGGACGGAAGGCAAGCTGGGAGTGCAGGCAGAGGTCCGGGGGGTGGCGGGCACGTGGAAAGACCTGACCGATTCTGTGAACTCGATGGCAGGCAACCTGACCGCCCAGGTACGGAATATTGCCGAAGTGACCACCGCTGTGGCAAACGGCGACCTGTCCAAGAAGATTACCGTCGATGTCAAGGGCGAAATTCTGGAGCTAAAAAATACTGTCAACACGATGGTGGATCAGCTCAACTCCTTTGCCTCGGAGGTGACGCGGGTGGCCCGGGAAGTGGGAGCCGAAGGCAAGTTGGGGGGACAGGCAGAGGTGCGGGGCGTGGCTGGCACCTGGAAAGACCTGACCGACTCTGTCAACTTCATGGCAGGTTCCCTTACAGCACAGGTGCGGAATATTGCCGAAGTGACCACCGCTGTGGCAAACGGCGACCTGTCCAAGAAGATTACCGTCGATGTCAAGGGCGAAATTCTGGAGCTAAAAAACACGATCAACACGATGGTAGACCAGCTCAACTCCTTTGCCTCCGAAGTGACCAGGGTGGCGCGAGAAGTGGGCACGGAAGGAAAACTGGGCGTACAGGCAGACGTGCAGGGGGTAGCGGGCACCTGGAAAGACCTAACCGACTCTGTAAATTTAATGGCAGGTAACCTGACCGGGCAGGTACGAAACATTGCCGAGGTGGCAACGGCGATCGCCACGGGCGACCTCTCTAAAAAAATCACCGTCAATGTCAAGGGTGAGATTTTGGAGTTAAAAAATACCATCAATATCATGGTGGATCAGCTCAACTCCTTTGCCTCCGAAGTGACCAGGGTGGCGCGAGAAGTGGGAGCCGAAGGCAAGTTGGGGGGACAGGCAGACGTGCGGGGGGTAGCGGGCACCTGGAAAGACCTGACCGACTCCGTCAACTTCATGGCAGGTTCCCTCACAGCTCAGGTGCGGAACATTGCCGAAGTGACCACCGCTGTGGCAAACGGCGACCTGTCCAAGAAAATTACGGTGGATGTCAAAGGCGAAATTTTAGAACTGAAA
The DNA here is from genome assembly GCF_056784235.1 of Kovacikia sp. CALU 1929. Classification (NCBI taxonomy): domain Bacteria; kingdom Bacillati; phylum Cyanobacteriota; class Cyanophyceae; order Leptolyngbyales; family Leptolyngbyaceae; genus Kovacikia; species Kovacikia sp. CALU 1929. The sequence goes on along the minus strand of NZ_JBXBCF010000064.1, from coordinate 102,484 downwards.
AACACCATCAACATCATGGTGGATCAGCTCAACTCCTTTGCCTCGGAGGTGACGCGGGTAGCACGGGAAGTGGGAACCGAAGGCAAACTGGGGGTACAGGCAGAGGTGCCTGGGGTGGCAGGCACCTGGAAAGACCTGACCGATTCTGTCAACTCGATGGCAGGCAACCTGACGGCACAGGTACGGAATATTGCCGAAGTGACCACCGCTGTGGCAAACGGCGACCTGTCCAAGAAAATTACGGTGGATGTCAAAGGCGAGATTCTGGAGCTAAAAAACACGATCAACACGATGGTGGATCAGCTCAGTTCCTTTGCCTCTGAAGTCACGCGGGTTGCCCGTGAGGTGGGCACCGAAGGAAAACTGGGGGTGCAGGCAGAGGTGCGGGGGGTGGCTGGCACCTGGAAAGACCTGACTGACAATGTGAACTCGATGGCAAGTAACCTGACCGGGCAGGTGCGGAACATTGCCGAAGTGGCGACGGCGATCGCCAATGGCGATCTCTCTAAGAAAATTACCGTGCAGGTGAAAGGCGAAATTTTAGAACTGAAAAACACCATCAACATCATGGTGGATCAGCTCAGCGCCTTTGCTTCTGAGGTGACAAAAGTGGCGCGGGAAGTCGGTTCCGAAGGAAAGCTGGGGGTGCAAGCAGATGTGAAAGGGGTGGCGGGCACCTGGAAAGACTTGACCGACTCCGTTAATTTCATGGCGGGTTCGCTCACGGCACAGGTGCGGAACATTGCCACTGTAACTACGGCTGTGGCAAACGGCGATCTGTCTAAGAAAATCACCGTCGATGTCCGAGGCGAAATTCTGGAGTTGAAAAACACGATCAACACAATGGTGGATCAACTCAACTCCTTTGCCTCGGAGGTGACGCGGGTAGCACGGGAAGTGGGCACCGAAGGCAAGCTGGGCGTACAGGCAGAGGTGCGGGGGGTGGCTGGCACCTGGAAAGACCTGACCGACTCCGTTAACTCGATGGCGGGTTCACTCACGGCGCAGGTGCGGAATATTGCCGAAGTCACGACCGCTGTGGCAAACGGCGACCTGTCCAAGAAAATTACGGTGGATGTCAAAGGCGAGATTCTGGAGTTGAAAAACACGATCAACACGATGGTGGATCAGCTCAGTTCCTTTGCCTCTGAAGTCACGCGGGTGGCGCGGGAAGTGGGCACCGAAGGCAAGCTGGGCGTACAGGCATACGTGCGGGGTGTGGGTGGCACCTGGAAAGACCTGACTGATAATGTCAACTCCATGGCAGGCAACCTGACCGCACAGGTGCGGGGCATTGCCGAAGTGACCAAGGCTGTGGCAAATGGCGACCTATCCAAGCAAATCACGGTAGATGTCAAAGGTGAAATTCTTGACCTGAAGAACACGATTAACACGATGGTGGATCAGCTCAATTCCTTTGCCTCCGAGGTCACCAGGGTGGCACGGGAAGTGGGCACGGAAGGCAAACTGGGCGGACAGGCAAACGTCATGGGGGTTGCCGGTGTTTGGAAAGACCTGACCGACAACGTGAACTTTATGGCAAGTAACCTGACCGCTCAGGTGCGGGGCATTGCCAAAGTCGTGACTGCTGTGGCAAACGGTGACCTGAAGCGCAAGTTGATGCTGGAGGCAAAGGGCGAAATTGAAACCCTGGCAGACACAATCAACGAGATGATCGACACGCTGGCAACCTTTGCCGATCAGGTCACGACCGTTGCCCGCGAGGTGGGGATTGAAGGGAAACTGGGTGGTCAGGCAAAGGTACCCGGTGCCGCCGGCACCTGGAGACACCTGACCGACAACGTCAACGAACTGGCCGCGACTCTGACGACCCAGTTGCGGGCGATCGCCGAAGTGGCAACGGCAGTGACGAAGGGCGATCTGACCCGTTCGATTGCAGTCGAGGCCCAGGGTGAAGTTGCCGTCCTGAAGGACAACATCAACCAGATGATTGCCAACCTGCGCGAAACCACCCAGAAAAACACCGAGCAGGACTGGCTCAAAACCAACCTGGCGAAGTTCACCCGCATGTTGCAGGGGCAACGGGATCTGGAAACCGTGTCCAAGCTCATTCTGTCCGAACTGGCTCCGCTGGTTTCGGCACAGCATGGTGTCTTCTACCTGATGGAAACGGGCGAAACCCATATCCCCTTCCTGAAGCTGCTCAGTACCTACGCCTACCGGGAACGCAAGCATCTGGCAAACCGATTCAAGTTGGGCGAAGGTCTGGTGGGTCAATGTGCCCTGGAAAAAGAGCGGATTTTGCTGAGCGAAGTGCCCCCCGATTACATCAAGATCAATTCTGGGTTAGGGGAAGCAACGCCGCTGAATGCGGTGGTTTTACCCGTCCTGTTTGAGGGACAGGTAACAGCCGTGATTGAACTGGCATCCTTCCGCCGGTTCAGCGAAATTCATCTGACCTTCTTCGACCAACTGACGGAGAGCATCGCGATCGTTTTGAACACCATCGCCGCCAGTATGAGAACCGAGGAGTTGCTGAAACAGTCCCAATCCCTGGCAGAGGAACTGCAAACCCAGCAGAAAGAACTGACGGAAACCAACAAGCGGTTGGAGCAGCAGGCACAGTCCTTGAAGGCATCGGAAGAACTGCTGAAAAACCAGCAAGAGCAGCTACAGCAGACTAACGAAGAACTGGAGGAAAAAGCTGAACTGTTGGCGCTACAAAACCGCGAAGTGGAGCGTAAAAATCAGGAAATTGAGCAGGCGCGGCAATCTCTGGAAGAAAAAGCCGAACAACTGGCACTGACATCCAAGTACAAATCCCAGTTTCTGGCAAACATGTCCCATGAACTGCGAACGCCGCTGAATAGCCTGTTGATTCTGGCAAGGCTGCTGAACGAAAACAGTGATGGCAATTTGACCGACAAGCAAGTGGAACATGCCCGTACCATTTACTCCGCTGGCAATGATCTGCTGGAACTGATTAATGACATCCTCGATCTGGCGAAGATTGAGTCTGGCACCATGTCGGTTGAGATCGATCAAACGATGTTTACTGACCTAAGCACTTATCTGGAGCGCACCTTTAGCCAGGTTGCGATCGATCAGAAGCTAGAGTTTTCGGTTCATTTCGATGAAAATCTCCCCCGTGCCATCTACACCGATTCCAAGCGGCTTCAGCAAGTGCTGAAAAACCTGCTGTCCAATGCCTTCAAGTTTACCGATGAGGGCGAGGTCAGCTTAAGTGTCAGTGTGGCAACCGACGGTTGGAACGGGCACAACGAATCATTAAACCGGGCAGATACGGTGATTGCCTTTGCGGTCACCGACACCGGTATCGGGATAGCCCCCGACAAGCTTCAGGTCATTTTTGAGGCGTTCCAGCAGGCGGATGGCACCACTTCACGCAAATATGGTGGTACCGGTTTGGGCTTGTCGATTAGTCGGGAAATTGCTCAACTCCTGGGTGGCGAAATTCGGTTGACCAGTGAACTGGGTCAGGGCAGTACCTTTACCCTCTACCTGCCCCAGGCATACGTGTCCTTTGAACCAAACCGAGTCAGAGAACGGCTCACCCTGTTCCGGCAACCGAATGGATCTGCCCTCGACCCGGCTCAGATGGTCTTACTCCCAGAGTCAGAAACCACGTTGCTGTTGATGGAAAACGACCTGGAGGACGATCGCGACCAACTTCAGCCCGACGATCGCACCCTGCTGATCATTGAAGATGACGTGAACTTTGCCCGGATTTTGCTGGATATGGTGCGGGAGCAGGGCTTTAAGGGACTGGCAGCCACCCGTGGCGATGTCGGATTAGCGATGGCGAAGGAATTTAAACCCACTGCCATCATTCTGGATATTCGCTTACCCGTTATGGATGGCTGGATGATCCTGGATCGGCTGAAGCACGACCCCAACACTCGCCACATCCCCGTGCATATCATGTCCGTTGAGGAGGGACTTCAGCGCAGTTTGCAGCAGGGCGCGATCGCCTATCAGCAAAAACCGATCAACGCCGATGTCCTGGCTCAGGCGCTAAATGCGATCAAGCAATTCATCGAACGCCCGGTAAAAAACCTGCTAGTGGTAGAAGATGACCCGATTCAACGCCAGAGCATTGTGGACTTGATTGGCAATGGCGATGTTGCCAGCACGGCTGTGGGGTCAGGGGCAGAGGCACTGGAAGCCCTTCAGTCGAATCACTTCGATTGCGTTGTGCTGGATCTGGGACTACCCGACATGAACGGATTTGAACTGATTGAGCAAATCCGCCACATCGGGGCAACCGTCGAAGCCGCCGATTCTTCCCCCATCTCATCCATTCCCATCCCCATCATTGTTTACACCGGCAAGGAACTGACCCACCCGGAAGAAACCGAACTGCGGCGACTGGCTGACACGATTATCATTAAAGATGTGCGATCGCCCGAACGCCTACTGGATGAAACGGCTCTCTTTCTGCATCGGATCCAGGCGAACCTGCCTGCCCCCAAGCGGCAGATTTTGGAACGGATTCAGCAAAGCGACCCAATTCTGGCAGGCAAAAAAGTGCTGATTGTGGACGACGATGTGCGTAACATTTTTGCCCTCACCAGTATGCTGGAGCGCTACCAGATGCTGGTGCTTTACGCCGAAAACGGCAGCGACGGCGTTACCATCCTGCAAAACAACCCAGACATCGATATTGTGTTAATGGATGTGATGATGCCTGAAATGGATGGTTACGAAACCATGCAAGCCATTCGTCAGGTCAGCGCATTTGCCTGCTTACCGATGATTGCCCTCACCGCCAAAGCTATGAAAGGCGATCGCGAAAAATGCATCGAAGCCGGAGCCTCCGACTACATCACTAAACCTGTGGATACAGAGCAACTGCTGTCGTTGTTGCGAGTCTGGCTTTATCGGTGATGGGGTAGGTGTCAGGCGTCAGGTAAATAGTGGTTGGTGGTTGGTTTTTATCTTTAGAAGGACAATCTAACAACTAACAACCCATTACTGATAAGCTTCAAAACTCTCAACTCAAACCTCTTTCCCCCCTTCCCTCCCCCGTCTGCTCAACCCACCTCTATGTATCTCGACGACATCCAAGCCAATATCCTTCTGGTTGACGACCATCCTGAAAACTTGATGGTACTGGAGGCAATTTTAAACAAACCTGGGCATAACCTGGTTAAGGCGCATTCAGGGGAAGAAGCTTTACGGTGTCTGCTAGATCAGGATTTTGCGGTCATTTTGCTGGATGTGCAGATGCCGGGGATGGATGGGTTTGAAACGGCAAATTTGATCCGCCAACGCCAGCGATCGCGCAACACACCCATTATCTTTATCACGGCATTCAGTACCAATGATGCGTTTGTGTTTAAGGGATATTCTTTGGGAGCTGTAGACTATCTGCTCAAACCCATTGATCCGGTTGTCCTGGCTTCAAAAGTTGGAGTCTTCGTTGATCTGTTTCAAAAAACAGAGGAAATCAAACGACAGGCAGAGCAACTGGTGGCGATGAATGCAGAACTCCGCAAAAGTGAGGAACGGTTTCGTTGCCTCAGTGCTTGCTCTCCGGTTGGGATTTTTCTACTGAATGTGGAAGGACAGTGTATCTATACCAACCCTCGCTGTCAGGCAATTTGCGGCTTTACCCTGGAAGAAAGCCTGGGAGAAGGGTGGATGCAGTTTTTGTATCCAGAAGACCGGGAACGGGCGATCGCAGATTGGCAAAGCACGGTTCATGAACGGCAAGAGTTTTCTGCGGAATACCGCTTTGAGTTAAGCGATGGCACTCTGCGCTGGACCTACATGCGATCGTCCCCCATGTTTTCTGATCAGGGCAAGCTGATTGGGCATGTAGGCACTATTGAAGACATCACCACGCGCCAAGAAGCCGAAGCGATGCGGGAACAGGTTCTGTTAGAGCAAGCTGCTCGCCAACAGGCAGAAACGATTAACCGGATGAAAGATGAGTTTCTAGCCGTGGTTTCCCATGAACTGCGGACTCCGCTCAATTCTATTCTGGGCTGGTCTAAGCTGCTGCTGACCCAAAAAATTGACGAAGTGACCACCAGCCGTGCCCTGGAAACGATCGAACGCAACGCCCGATCCCAGGCAAAACTGATTGAAGATATCCTGGATGTCTCCCGGATTGTGCAGGGCAAACTGCGCCTCTCAATTCAGCCAGTCAACCTCAACGACCTCATGGTTGCCGTGCTGGAAACCACCCGCCCCTTAGCAGATGCCAAAAAGGTAATACTCGAAACCAACTTTGTGCCAAACCTACCCATGATTTCTGGGGATCCCGAACGACTCCAGCAAGTGATTTGGAATGTAATTTCCAATGCCATCAAATTCACACCAACAGGCGGCATCGTTGAAGTAGCATTACATCCGACACCCGACAGTCGCTTCGTCCAAATCATCATCACCGATACTGGCATTGGCATCGCGCCCGATTTTTTGCCCCATGTGTTTGACCATTTTCGGCAGGCAGACAGTACCACCACCCGATTTCATGGAGGGTTGGGGTTAGGACTGGCGATCGCCCATCATCTGGTCAATCTTCACGGTGGTACTATCAACGCGACTAGCGAAGGGGAGGACAAGGGAGCAACCTTCACGATCCAACTCCCCCTGCTCAAATCATCCATCACCGCTGCGGAGCAAAGTTGAGGGTGGTGCTGAATAGCAGTATGAATTGAAACTTCGTTCCAATTCATCCAACTTTCAATTCATACCCAAAATCAGCAACGTCAAGTTGAGTTTAAAGGACGCAGTAAAGGAACGGTTGCTCTGGGCGACGCGGAGGGGAACCATCCAATACATTCCAACCTACTCCTGAAACTGTTGGGCATAAAACCTGGCGTACCGTCCCCCCTGATCCAGCAGTTCGGCGTGAGTGCCAGACTCTACCAGGCGTCCCTGTTCCAATACCAGGATGCGATCGGCGCGGCGAACGGTTGCCAGCCGGTGGGCAATGATAAACACAGTCCGATTTTGCATCAGCCGCTCCAATGCCTCCTGCACCAGTAATTCTGATTCCGAGTCCAGGGCAGAGGTCGCTTCATCCAGGATCAGAATGCGGGGGTTGAGCAGCACGGCGCGGGCGATCGCCAACCGTTGACGCTGTCCGCCAGACAGGTTAACACCCCGCTCTCCTACCCAGGTTTGGTACCCCTGGGGAAATTCATCAATAAACTGGTGGGCATTGGCAATCATGGCTGCCTTCTGAACTGCCTCCAGGTCAAAATCTTCCTGCCCAAAGGCAATGTTTTGGGCAATCGTGCCGGAGAAAAGAATAGTTTCCTGGGGGACAATACCAATCTGTCGCCGCAAGCTCGATAGGGTGACATCCCGGATGTCAATGCCATCAATTAAAACCTGTCCTTCCTGTGGATCGTAAAAGCGGGGCAGTAGGTTTGCCATCGTTGACTTTCCGGCACCAGAGGAACCCACCAGGGCGATCGCCTCTCCTGGCATTGCCAGCAAATCCAAATCCTTCAACACAGGCTGTATAGGCTGATAGGCGAAACTGACATTCCGATACTCAACCTTGCCGGTTACCTGGGGGAGAACGGAAGCACCCGGTCGATCTTCGACGGTTGGCTGAATATCCAACAACTCAAAGATTCGCTCCAGCGATGCCTCTCCTTGCTTAAACTCGTTGTAATTACTGGTTACCAGGGAAATAGGATCAATCAGCATCAACACAGCCGTCAGGTAGCTGACAAACTGCCCACCCGTCAGGTTTTGTTGAGAAACCTGCCAGCCGCCCAGGAGCAGCAGCAGCAACAGGCTGAGGGACTCTAAAAACCCTACCACCGGAAGCTGAATGGCTTTCAACTGCTCAGTTCGGTAGCGAGTTCGGCGATTACGCTCTGCTTCCCGACTGAAGCGATCGAGCATATATTCCTCTGCCGCAAATGCTTGGAGTAACCGCATTCCACTAAACACTTCAACCAGCATGGCTGAAAGATTTGAAATGCGGCTCTGGCTGCGGAAAGAGAGTTTACGCAGTTGCTCACCAAAAAAGGTAATCAGGACTGCCATCAAGGGGGCAATGATCAGGGCTGCCAGGGTCAGTTGCCAGTTGAGGTAGACCATATAGCCCAGAACAACCACCAGTTGCAGCAGGCTGGGTACAAACTGGTGAAACACCTTATTGACAACCTCGCCTACCCGGTCAATATCTTCCGTCAGTCGGTAGGCAAGATCGCCACTCTGAACCTTCTCAAAGTAGCTGAGGCTAAGACGCTGAAGGTGGGCATAGACCTGTTTACGAAGATTGAAGGCGATCGCCAGTGATGCCTTGGCAATCAATGAGTCCTGCCCGTATTGAGCTACCTTCTGGATCAAAAAGATGATGGTGCTGATGCCAGCGAGACGGGCAATCGTCAGCACATCCCCTCTGGCAATGGATACGGCAATTTCACCGGCAATCCCAGCCAGGAGGGGCCAGATCGCCATAAAAACCAACGTACAGAGCAGCCCTTGCACAATAATTCGACCCTGGGGTCGAATATATACCAGTAGCTGCAAGTAGCGATCGCGAGATTTCAATGTTAGGTAAGACTTACTACTCTTAATAGAAGGTGCCGGACAGACAGTATAAATAAATCACCCTTATAGTAGGTGCCAAACTATTCCCGAACAGGAATCATGCTTTCCAAAAAATAGCCCAGATTCATAGGATCAAACGTCCAGCCAGAACCATCGTTAGATGGCATTCAAGAGGATGGTACTCAAGAGACGAACATTTGCTGCATTATGTTTCTGTGCCAACCACATGGTAGCCAACATTATCCCCCACAACGGTACAGATCAAAGCACAACTGCCAGGAGTTATCGATTGAGGCGATAGGTTTCTCATTGAACTGGTTTAATTCATTGGATTGGGTCACCAGAAATCGAGAATCTGAGAGGAAAACTCAACTGGGCAGAATTTCAAGTGCGGCACCGAAACTGGAGTTCTGCTCTGATCAATCTATTAAGGAATGAGAATTCAATAAGTTCGGAATTGGGTAGGGGCGGGTTTTGCCACCCAATCCATCGCACCAGGCAAATTGGACTGCTGAACTCGCCCGTACAGTTTGCGGAGTGATTAAATCCACGATCCTAAGGACAGCATCTACCAACGAGCGTCAGACAAATTAAACTGTAGGATGGGTTAGCGATCGCCTAGCCACGCTAAAGGCTATTTGCCTAATCTATCCAGATCAAGGGCTATACCCTGTTCAGCCTACCTCATCCTTAATAGTTCTCAATTTCCATGACTGCTAACATCCCAAACCTGCCCAGCCAGTACGACCCCACCACCACCGAAACCAAGTGGCAGCAAGCTTGGGAAACCAACCAGGTCTTCAAAGCGGATCCTGACCATCCGGGCGAACCTTACTGCATCGTCATTCCACCCCCCAATGTGACGGGTAGCCTGCACATGGGACACGCCTTTGAACACTCCCTGATTGACGTGCTGGTTCGCTATCATCGGATGATTGGGCGCAATACGCTCTGGTTACCAGGAACGGATCACGCCAGTATTGCGGTCAGCACGATTCTGGATCGGGAGCTTCAGTCCCAGGGCAAAACCCGGCAGGATGTGGGACGAGAAGCTTATCTGAAGCGAGCATGGCAGTGGAAGGAGGAATCTGGTGGCACCATTGTCGGTCAGTTACGCCGACTGGGACTGTCGGTAGACTGGACGCGAGAACGGTTCACGATGGATGAAGGGCTAACCAGTGCAGTGCTGGAAGCCTTTATCCAACTGTATGAAGAAGGATTGATCTATCGGGGCAACTATCTGGTCAACTGGTGCCCAGCCAGCCAGTCAGCCGTTTCTGACCTGGAAGTAGAAAACCAGGAGGTAAATGGGCATCTGTGGCACCTGCGCTATCCTTTGACCGATGGGACAGGATCGGTGGAAGTTGCTACCACTCGTCCAGAAACCATGCTGGGAGATGCAGCCGTCGCGGTTAATCCCAATGACGATCGCTACAAACACTTGATTGGGCAAACGGTGACACTCCCGATCATGAACCGACCCATCCCGATCATTGCAGATGAGTTTGTAGACTCAGCCTTTGGCACGGGTGTGGTCAAGGTTACCCCTGCCCATGACCCAAATGACTTTGCAATGGGCAAACGCCATAACCTGCCTTTTATCAACATTTTGAACAAGGACGGCTCCCTGAATGAAAATGCCGGTGCCTTCCAGGGACAGGATCGGTTTGTTGCCCGTAAGAACGTCGTATCCCGGCTGGAAGCGGAAGGGTTGCTGGTCAAGGTAGAAGACTATAAACATACGGTTCCCTACAGCGATCGCGGCAAAGTTCCGGTTGAGCCGCTGCTTTCTACCCAGTGGTTCGTCAAGATTGAACCCCTGGCAACCCGGGCACTGGACTTTCTGGATCAAAAGAATTCGCCTGCCTTTATGCCAGAACGCTGGTTGAAGGTTTATCGGGACTGGCTGGTGAGCTTACGAGACTGGTGTATTTCCCGTCAACTCTGGTGGGGACACCAAATTCCCGCCTGGTATGCCGTGAGTGAAACGGAGGGTTCTATTACCGACCATACTCCGTTTATAGTCGCCCGCAATCAGGCTGAAGCACGGGAAAAGGCGATCGCCCAATTTGGTGCCAGCGTCCAGCTTGAACAAGATCCAGATGTGCTGGATACCTGGTTTTCTTCCGGCTTGTGGCCCTTTTCGACCTTAGGGTGGCCCCAGCAGACGGTTGATCTGGAGCGTTACTACCCAACCACGACCTTGGTCACGGGCTTTGACATCATCTTTTTCTGGGTTGCCCGCATGACCATGATGGCGGGACACTTTACCGGACAGATGCCCTTCCAGACCGTTTACATCCACGGACTGGTACGGGATGAGAATAACAAGAAGATGTCCAAATCCGCCAATAACGGCATTGATCCCCTCCTGCTGATTAACAAATACGGCACCGATGCCCTCCGCTACACCCTGGTGAGAGAGGTCGCCGGAGCCGGACAGGACATTCGCCTGGAGTACAACCGTAAGACCGACGAGTCCGCTTCTGTAGAAGCCTCCCGCAACTTCACTAACAAACTGTGGAATGCCTCCCGGTTTGTGCTGATGAACCTGGGGGAAAATGATCAGTTCTCAGTTTTGAGTGCTGAGTTGGAACAAACCCTGCAAAATTCCCCACCCCAATCCCTCGAACTGGTAGACCGATGGCTCCTCTCCCGCTTTCACCAGGTGACCCGCCAAAGCCGTGACCAGATTGACAAGTTTGGCTTGGGTGAAGCCGCGAAGGGATTGTATGAGTTCATCTGGGGTGACTTCTGTGACTGGTATATTGAACTGGTCAAGTCCCGCCTGCAAGGGCAGGATCAGAACTCGCGACGAACGGCTCAACAAGTTCTCATCACGGTGCTGGAAGGGACGCTCAAGCTCTTGCATCCGTTTATGCCCCACATTACTGAGGAAATCTGGCACACGCTGACCCAGGCAGAAGAGGGACAGTACCTGACATTACAGGCATATCCAGAACCCGATCCCAGCCTGATTGATCCCGACCTGGAGCAACAGTTTGAGTTACTGATTGGGGCAATTCGGACCATCCGCAACCTGCGGGCAGAGGCAGAAGTCAAGCCCAATGTGAAGGTATCGGTGATTTTGCAGAGTGAGAGCGATCGCGAACGTCAAATTCTCGCGGCTGGAAAGTCCTATATTCAAGATCTGGCGAAGGTCGAATCCCTCACGATCACCTCAACCGCTCCCACAGATTCAACTCAGATGTTTGCCGGTGTGATTGGCACTGTGCAGGTGCTAATGCCCCTGGCTGGAGTGGTCGATGTGGATGCCCTGCGTGCCAAGATTGAGAAAGACCTGAAGAAGATTGAGGCGGAGGCTCAGTCCATCCAAGGTCGCCTGGGCAATCCTAACTTTGTCAACAAAGCACCGGCTGAAGTGGTTGAAGGAGCCAGATCATCCCTGGCAGAGTTAGAAACGCAAGCAGAGATTTTGCGCACCCGACTTGCCCAGCTTTAGGCACATATAGCCCTTTTCAAGGGTTTGAGGTACAGTAAGGACACTTTGCATCCCACCATACCTCAAGCTCCAATACTTTATTCAGCCAAAAACCGCTATAGCAGGTGATAGCGGATAGCGGATCGGGAGCGAGGGCAAGGATAGAAAGGGTGGGGTTTGTCTTTATCAGCCTGCCCTTTGTCTCAACCTTTATAGCTACCGCTATACTGTTGTTTAACAGAAGTCTGATAGTCGGAGAGTGAAGACAGCATCGAGACTGATAAATTTATCGGCAAGTCAGCCAAATCCCCCTTGAAGCTTAAGTTCAGTGGGCTATATGGTTATTCTTAACAGACAACCACCAGGGTTAGAGAGATTACATTAATGCAGTATCTGGCACAGGTACAAAAGAAAGGATTTTTGGGTAAGGCAGGGCTGCTCTTGCTTGCCCGCCAAAAATCTGAGAATGCCTGGGCTATTGTGACAGATGAAGAAGTCGTTATCTCTTCGGAAGCCAGTAACTTTAGTGATGGATTACTCGTTTTAGTCGAGCTTTCCAATACACGCCAGGTTTTGACCATTAAAGATGCTAAAAGCTGGATTTTAGACATCGTCCAAAAGTTTCTAGTTACTGGCATTACTCCTACTTTTTTGCAACAGGAAACTGAACGGGCAGAGCAGTGGCGACAGTCCCTTACTCTCCAAAGCCAGGAACTGAACCGTCGCTCCTTAGAACTAGAAGCCCGTCGGGAGCAAGTTCAGGAGATGGAAGAAAAACTCAAGCGGGAAAAAAAAACTCTGGAGACAATGGCAGCCCAGATCAAAACTAAAACGAACCCCTCAAGTTAGTAGAGGCTGACAGAAATAACTGTTGCATCCAGTTACTTACAGATCTTTCGCTCACTCACTAAGGTTAAACTCACCCACTCCCCTTTGCTGTTGTAACTGCGTACCAAACGCTGGCGCAAATTTGATTCCAACAACCATCCAGCCTCTAGGACAAAGGGATACCCTGGCTTAATCTCAAGCGGACAGTTAGAAGAAGCGCCATCTGGTAACAGCATGACCTGTACTGGTAGGGAACCCTGATCAAATTTCAGGATTGAACCGCTAATTTCAGCCGTAGAAGCGATCGCCCGACTGGCATCCCCCTCGCCAAAAGACAACCGTTGTTCCAGTCGGGTTTCTCCCTGTTGCTGGATCACTAGTCGAGTGGAATAGGTCTTGACATGGAAATCGGGGTAAAGGGTGATCGCTTCTCCGTGCCACTCTCCCAGCAGGTGATTCAACTTCAACGGTTGACGTTCTGGCATAGTTGTCCCCGAGCGTTTTTCCCGAATCAAGGTAATTTCCTGGAGGTGCCCGTCTGGATTGAACAACTGAACCAGGCGCAAGCGGCGATCGCCATACACCAGCGCCAACTCCGCCCCAAACTGAGCATAGGGGGAAAACTGGATTGCTCCCTGGGAAAATGCCCCCGTCTCAAAGAACATCAATCCCCCACCCCCAATCGCAGAGAAATGCAGCACTGCATCTGACTTGCCATCCCGTTGCAAAGTCAGCCGCACCTCTCGATTCTCCGCATCCAGCCCTTCCAGAACCAGTCTAGAGGATGTATCGCTCAGAACCTCTGCTTCAGGCGAGAGGCTAGTAAATGAACCTTCCCATACCCCTAGATTTTGCAGAAAACAATCCCATTGAGATTTCATCACCCCTTTCTCCTTTAACCCCTCACCCCTCACACTTCCCCTCACCCCTCATCGAATCGCAATCCGTCGCACAGCAAACAGACTCCCCATCACCCCGACTGAACTGCCAAAGCCAAGTAAAACCAGGGGCAGCAGGACTGTTTTGAATGGGCTGAGCTGCAATCCGTTGGCTAGAAACTGGACAAATTCAGGCTGTTGGGTCAAGAGGTTGGTCAGGAAATGCTGGATGCTGGCAATCAAGCCCCAGGCGATCGCCGCTCCTGCCAGCCCAAATACGACTCCCTGCAAAATAAACGGGAGATAAATCCAACTCGTGGTTGCGCCAACCAGTTGCATGACTTCAATTTCCCGCCGCCGCGATAGTACAATCAGACGAATCGTAGTGGTGATAACAGCGATCGCAGTCAGGGTTAGCAGCGTAATCACTGTTAAACTAATCCAGCTCAATCCCCGATTGAGCTGAGTCACCCGCTTAACGGCTTCGTCAACATACTGCACCTCATCCACCCCCGCCACCTGAGACAGCTTTTGTGCCAGAGTTGGCACTCCTTCCGAAGATTTTGCTTTGACCTTCAGCTCATCTACGAGGGGATTCCCTTCCAGTTGTTTGGTTGCTCCATGAATGTCGGATACTCCCAGATCCTTAATCAAATTTGCCCATGCCTGCTCCTTGGGGATCGTCAACACCTCTGCCACTTCTGGCATCGCTTGTACAACCGGTTTCAGGTCTGTTGCCTGGATGCCGGTATCCAGGTAAACGGACACCTCCAACTGACTACCAAACCGATTAAGCAATCCTTCCAGGTGCCAGGAGGCTTGCAGGCTCACACCAAACAAAAACAGCAGTACTGTTACCGTGCTAATGGCTGCCCAGTTCATCCAACCACCGCGCCGTAAGCCTAGAAAAGTTTCACGCAGCAGGTAATCCAGTTTGGTCAGAAATTGAAACACAGGTATACCTCTTGGCTGGATTGGGGTAAGGGGAGTTAAAAGTTGAGAGTTGAGAGTGTTGAGTTAAAGATTTTTATTTCTTCATTCTTCATCTTTCATCCTTCATCCTTCATCCTTTCAAAGACTAATGTGATTTAACCTCATTACTGAAATTTTGAATCATCAAATTTGAGAGTCAACCCAGGTTACTGTGAAGGCTATCTGAAGTTGGTACTGCCAAGCGCAGATGTCAAGTGGTCAGATTATCATCGAGAGGTCTAAGGAGGCTAGCAGAAATAAGTTGAACGTTCTGGGTGGCAATTCTTTTAGCATTTATATACTTAAAACACCAGATGACTGACCCTCATCCCCTAACCCCTTCTCCCAGGGAAGAGAAGGGGAACCATCAAAGTCCCTCTCCCGCTCTGGGAGAGGGATTTAGGGTGAGGGCGAATTGTAGTGAGGCAAGTATATAAATACCATTCTTTTGAACAAGGGGCTTAAGCCCCTTGTCTGTCCAAGTTATTCTTTCTAGCCTTCTAAGTCTGACAATTCTCCTAGATTTGCTTGCTATTGTTGTAATTCTTTTTTAGGGCAGTCATTACTTGAGCGTATTTCTGCTTTACCTCTTCCTGGTCTTGCTTTTGAGACAGTTCCTCACAACTTCCCTGTAAAATTACTTCTGCTTGCTGCTCTAATATGAACCGATCCTGAGGACGGCTAGTATGATGGGCAATTTGGGCGATCGCCTCCAGTAGTCGAACAGTGACTGCCACATCTGAACGAGCATATCGGCGAATCTGACTAAATGCGCTATCGACTAATTGCTCAAACGTAACTGGCTCAACGATAATCCGTAAGTGGTGAGTTTGGTCATAGCGGTAAGGGGAAGGAAACTCGCGTTCTGCCAGGTGAGACAAGCCAGCACTCAGACGATCTATACAACGAATGGTTGTGAATGGATCGTTAACTGCTGGAGAAATTGCCCGCAGTCCAACTTCAACCAGTTGATTAATTGGAAACTCTATATCCTGTTGCTCTGTCCGCTCATTTCCGAAAACAAATGCTTCGCTAATTCGGCTATTCAATTGCGGATATATCCGTTCTGCCGGATAACCTTTGACCAGATCGTTTCCTTCAATCACAAATTGTCCTGGTCGTGCTTGAATTTGTAACAGAAGATTATAGCGGCAAGCAATTTTAATCAATTGGTCGCCGTCAATGGCTTGCAGATAACCTGTCTCAGGTGCAGGAATTGAACAAGCCTCTTCTTTAAAGTCTAGGGGAATTTCCTCTACTGGCTGATGGTATTCCGATGGAGTTTTTCCCAATTTCGATGGGAATAAACGGTCGATCGCCTGCTCTAATTCATGGCTGACCCCGGATATAACATGGGATGCTTGAATGATTGTTGAAGCATGGTGAATAAAGTAAATCAAAACACCAACGCTTAGAATAGTCAGAATAATGCCAACAGTGACCGAAAGCTGGGGCACAAAAAGGTCAAAGTCTTCACCGTGAATTGTCCGGAGAATCAGCAGGCAGTAAATAAAGGTGGCAATAAAACTGCCGAGGACAATTTGGTTTCCGGTGTCTTGCATGAAGTTTCGCAATAACCGGGGTCCAAAATTTGATGAGGCAAGCTGAAGCGCAACAATAGTAATTGAAAATGCGGTAGCTGCAACGGTGATCATTGAACTGGCAACAGCCGAGAGGAGAGCTCGCGCCCCATTGGGTCCGCCAGAGTAAAACCATCCCAGTTCAGTAATCGCATCTTGCCGTGTGTTGTCAACCATCAGCATGGCAAATGCCAGTAAAGTGGCACAGAGCGCCATCAAACTGGGTAAAAACCAGTAGCTAGAGTGAAGGGTATCCCACAGCTTTTTGAGTCTGGCGCTATTCATTCATCTTCTGCCACTTGTGATGGTCTGTTGCCGTTCTGTTGAATCTGCATTTCTGCTAAATGCTTAAGGGAACCCCCAATACTGCGCGGCTTTGGGACTGAATGCTTGCCAGCGGGCCATCCTTCTCGCTGGTGGGAGCGATCGCCATCGGTTTCCTCCGTCTGGTCGTGGAACAGAATTTGCTGTGTTGGAAAGGGTAAGTCGATCCCGTTTTGGGTCAATTTATTTTTAATTGCAATCAGCACCTGATCCTGCAAGTCCAAGGCTTCCCGCCGCCGGGGTGGCTGAATCCACCAGCGGGCACGGATGTTAACGGTGCTTCCCGCTAAACTAACCACAATGGCATCGGGAGATGGGTCTTCCAAGACTCCTGGAGTTTCCCGCATTGCTGACAAAATCAACTGTTTGGCTTCATCAATATCATCGCTGTAACCAATTCCAAGGTCGTACTCCAGACGACGATTTTCAAACGCTGTATTTACAGTGACAGAGTTGGTAAATAATTCTGAGTTAGGAATTACAATCCGGCGACCGTTGTAGGTTCTGATGGTTGTAGCACGAGTTTCGATATTCTCAACCGTGCCTTCAAAGTTCTTAAATACAATCTGATCGTCGATTTGAAAAGGTTCGGTTAGCAAAATCAGGATACCTGCTAGGAAATTTTGTAGAATGTCGCGAAAGGCAAAGCCAATCGCCACGCCACTAATCCCCAATAACTGCACCAGATCGCTGGCTCTCAAGGTGGGAATGACAATTGAAAGGGCGACAAATAAACCAACTAAAATAGTTGCTCCCTGGGCTAGACGTCCTAACACCATGCCTAAATTACGAGCTTGTCGTCGATTGCGAGTTAATCGCCGCACCAAATGCTTCAATGTCCTGCCAGCAAAAAAGAAAATGGCAAAGACAATTAAAGCTAGAACTATGTTGGGCAACAGGACAATAAAACCTGTGACCATATTCTGCATTTTGCCCCAAAGAGCAGGAATTTCGACGCTCATATTCAACTGACAGTGAACCAATGAACCTTTCAACCATCCTCATTTGCCCATGAAAAATCAAAATCTTCATCGACTAAAGGGTATAAATGATGGACTCATCTTTTAATGGTGGGTGGCTCTAACACAGTCACATTAATTAAAGGCGTAAGATCAAAATTCTGATTTAGTAAACGGGTTTGAACAAGTTGAGTCAGGCGATCGCAGATTTCCTCAGCGGATTCCTTCACTTCAGGCGATCGCTGCACATATAGGATGCAGAGCAGTGTATTTTGTCCTGGGATATCTGAGCGAGTAAAGCGCACATCCGACTCAACCAGATCCCCCTAATCTTGCCTGGTCTACTGCCTGTTGAACTTCGGCATTTGCCCGCTGGGCAAGGCTAGAACGCTGTAAATCGGGAGGAGCAATCCTACCAGAGCTATCCCTGTAACGAATAGGGTGACGGGAAACACGGTTCGTTTACCCCGGACATATCGGCTTCCCTCGGTATTTAATCCAAAAATCCGAAATAATACCGCTGCCGATAGATTGATGCCACAGAGTTGTGGGAACAGCAAAAACAGTCCATCCGTCACCATACACCACCGACCGATCGCCCCTGCCATACCGATAATCCCAGCAGGCGGAGCCAGAGAAGCTGCCACCAGCATTCCCGTCGTTGCGCCTGGCACCAAACTGCTCCGTTCTGACTGCAACAGGGTGAGTGCCCCCGCTGCCCCCGCTGCCAGGGGGATTAGCACAGCAATAATTGAAACCTGACTTTGATCAATCATCAGGGGTGTCGCAATCTGCTGCCGGATTAGACTAAGCAATGCTGCCACTAAAATCGTCATGGTTAGAGCCGCAAAGTAACGCACAATACTACGCCAGATGAGTTGAATATCACCTCGAGCAGTGGCGATCGCCAGGTTCATCGCAGGACTGGCAAAGGGCGCAATCAACATGGCAGCCACCAGTAGAAAGATAGTGTTGGTAAACAGCCCAATCCAGACCACCACACCTGCCAGGGCTGCGTAGCTGGCTTTTAATATTGAACGAGTTACAAGCTTGCTTAAAGCTTGCATTGGCATGAACCATAATCCCCCACCTCCACAAACGATTTTTAGATGAGTAAACCACAACTGAGTGTAGATGAGGGGATGGGTAAATGTGGCTTATATGAGGGGAACGGCTGTAAGTTCATGAGACTTTGGGCTTCACAGCTTAGCAAGTAACAAGGGTAAGCGGAAGTGACCGAAGAGGGTTTAAGGTTAGCGCTAACAGGCAAAACTCCTTCTAAAGTAGAGAGGGAGTTCTCTTTTGCTCACTTGAATCGACGATGGATAAGCAGATAGATAGCCAGTATGGAGTGGTGCTGGTCACGGCTCCTTCAAAAGAAGAGGCAGGGGCGATCTCCCGGACTTTAATTCAGGCTCGGTTAGCTGCCTGTGTTAGCCTTTTTCCCATTCATTCCGTCTATACCTGGCAGGGCGAAGTGCATCAGGATGATGAGTGGCAGCTATTAATTAAATGCGACCTGGCAAAATTTCAGGCACTGGAATCAATGGTGCGGCAAGTCCACTCCTATGAGGTACCAGAAATCATTGCATTGCCCATCCTTGCTGGCTCCCAACCCTACCTCAACTGGATTAAAGCATCAGGGGTGAAAAGTGAGGAGTAAAGCAATTACTGACACCCTTGGTAATTAGCGACATTAATTCGCGAACACCAAGAATATGTTAATTGGCGACGTTAATTGGCGAGATGCAGCAAAAATGCACTAAAACGACATTAACTTGCGAAGAGCGACATCTAATGTGCGAACGTACATGTCGCCACGGACATTTAATTTGTCGCTCTACAGGTGCAGAGCCCTTGACGAGGATTGAACTCGTGACCTCACCCTTACCAAGGGTGTGCTCTACCACTGAGCTACAAGGGCGAACTGAAAGGATGAAGACTAGAGGATGAAGGATGAAAAAGTAAAGTACCTTATGAGAGATATTTATCCTTCAGCTTTCACCCTTTTGCCTTTTACCGTGGATGGGCCGGGCTGGATTTGAACCAGCGTAGGCATAGCCAGCGGATTTACAGTCCGCCCCCATTAACCACTCGGGCACCGACCCGCTCACCCACGGATAATGATATTAGCACAATAGGATCGCAGTTAAGATGCAAATTATTTCTGAATTTATGGTTACTTGCGCGAATCCTTAATATAATCACCGGAGCAGTTGCCCCTTCTTCTGTCAAGCCTCAAATTCATGACATTCATTTCCTTAACTTACGCTCTTTTCCTGGTCAGTGTCCTTGGGATTTTCTGGTCAGTCCAACAGCAGTGGCTCCGTATGTGGGCGCTTCTGATAGCCAGCATTGTTTTCTATGCTTCTCTCCAGGCGCAGTACATTCCCCTGTTGCTTGCTGCCGCCTGGATTACGTTCCGTATTGGTCAAGTCATTGGGTCACCGCCGGACTGGCGCATGGAAGACTGGCAGTTTGCCCAACAGGACTGGAACCGGCAACGCTTGAAACTGCTCTGGTTCGGTATTGTTCTGAATGTGCTGCTGCTGTTTGGGTTCAAGTATGTTCCGTTTGTACTGTCCAGTGTGGGGGCACTGTTTGGGGCAACGACATTACAAGCCAGTGCCGAATGGACTGGGGCAAATCTGATTGTGCCCTTGGGGTTGAGTTTCTTTAGCTTTGAGTGCATTGCTTACCTGGTCGATGTTTATCGGGGAGCACCAGCGGCGCAGCAGTTCCTTAAATTTTCTGCCTACAAACTATTTTTTCCGAAGCTAATCAGCGGTCCCATCACTCGCTACCAGCTTTTTGCGACTCAAACCCAGAACCAGAGTTTCCCGACTATTGATCGCATCTCTGAAGGGCTGTGGTTAATTGCCTGCGGGGCTGTCAAGAAGGGACTGCTGGCAGACAACCTGGGTGTGCTAGTCGATCTGAGCTTTCAAAACCTGCAACGGGCGGGTAGCGGGGATCTATGGCTGGCAGCGATCGCCTACGGCTTCCAGATCTACCTGGATTTCAGTGGCTATGTAGACATGGCACGGGGCAGCGCCATTCTCCTAGGCTTTAACCTGCCCCAAAACTTTGATTTCCCCTACTTTTCCACTAGCATCGCTGACTTTTGGCGGCGCTGGCACATAACCTTGGGAGACTGGCTCCGGAACTACCTATATTTTCCTTTGGGGGGTTCTCGTCAGGGCTTGGTCCGCACCTGCCTCAATCTCATGCTGGTGATGCTAATTGCCGGTATCTGGCATGGAGCCGCCTGGGGCTTTATTGTCTGGGGGATCTTGCATGGTTTAGCACTGGCGCTCCATCGGCTTACCGATACGCTCTCAGACCGCAGCGAAGCGCTCAAGCGTTTCTGGACGGGAGGCTTGGGTATGATCCTTGCCTGGTTGCTAACCCAGAGTATGGTCTTTGTCACCTGGATTTTCTTCCGTCTGCCAGATTTAAAGGACTCAGGGCTGGTCATCCAACGACTGTGGGGACATCCGGCAGATGCTCAATTTGCCCAGAAAGTCTACCTGGAAACCTTTGGGCTGGAACCCGTTCAAATTACTCTTCTGTTAGGTATTCTGACTGCCCTGATGGGAATTGCCTACACCTTCAACCGGGTCCTGAAGTTACAGATCAACTGGCACATCAAGCTACTATTGGTGCCTGCCTGCCTGTTTGCCGTCTGGTTACTGGCTCCCGAAGGAGCACTACCTTACATCTACTTTGATTTCTAATCGGCAACACTGCAAGAAAAGTTTTGTAGTATTGCCCAACCCGGTAGACAACCAATCCTAAAGCACCCCACACTGCCCTTGTTGGCGCAACAGGTGATCACAAAGCACCAGTGCCACCATTGCTTCCACCATTGGGACTGCCCTGGGCACTACACAGGGATCATGGCGACCTTTGGCTGCCAGGGTGACTGCTTCCCCGTCGCGGGTGACGGTTCGTTGCTCTTTGCGGATTGTTGCGGTTGGTTTGAAGGCAACCCGGATCAAAATGTTCTCTCCGTTGGAGATGCCACCCTGCACCCCACCAGAGCGGTTGGTTGTGGTGCGAATATTGCCCTGATCATCCGTGTAAAACTCGTCATTGTGTTCGCTCCCGGACATCAACGTACCCGCAAACCCCGAACCAATCTCAAAGCCTTTGGTTGCGGGGAGTGACATCATGCTTTTTGCCAAATCTGCCTCTAGCTTGTCGAATACAGGCATTCCCAAGCCTCTGGGAACGTTGCGGGCAACGCACTCGACTACACCCCCCAGAGAATCGCCAGCATCCCGGAAGCGCTCAATCAGATCAATCATGCGATCGCTACACTCCGCATCCGGGCAACGCACAATATTACTTTCAACCTGTTCTAAGGTGACCGTTTCGGGGTCAACTACGCCCTCAATGTCTTTGATCCGTTTGACGTAACCAATAATTTCAAGACCAGTGGCTTGACGGAGAATTTTTTTGGCGATCGCCCCGGCTGCCACGCGCCCAATCGTCTCCCTTGCCGAAGACCTGCCGCCGCCCTGCCAGTTGCGAATCCCATACTTGGCATCGTAGGTGGCATCGGCATGGGAGGGACGGTACTTGACTGCCATTTCGTCATAGTCCTGCGATCTCTGATCTTTGTTGCGCACCAGGATAGAAATGGGTGTTCCCAGAGTTTTGCCTTCAAATACACCGGCAAGAATTTCGCACTGATCGGCTTCTTTGCGGGGAGTTGTAATCTTGCTCTGTCCAGGGCGACGGCGGTCCAGTTCAAACTGGATCTCTTCTGGGGTGATTTCGAGGCGAGGTGGGCAACCGTCAATCACAACGCCAACGCCACCACCATGGGATTCACCAAAGGTGGTAACCCGAAACAGATGACCAAAAGTATTGCCCATAATGATGTTAGATGGAATCGAACCCGGTTCTTCATCCTATATCGTAACAGCAGGCAAGGGGAGAACTGGTTTCTGGATGGGCTGGGACTCGCCGTTTCACGTAGGCTTTGGTAACGGTGGAGAATCTTTACTAAGACTCACACGCTGAAATCTGGATATGCTGATTACTCACCCTCCAAACTCTGCCCTGACTGAACCAGAAGATGTCAAACTGATGCCGCAGTTTACCAGGTGAGTTACAAATACTATTGATGGAACAAGCTTCTAAACTATTGGTTAAGTTGAGCCAGCGGTTATTTGAAGATTTGGGCGATCGCGACCAGTTCCTTGATTGCCTGCTCAACCCTAAACCCTTCAATCCGTGCATTCTTTGGCGGGATGAAAGACCGAATCCCTTACCTTTTGAAGTAGAACCAACCTTACCCTGGCAACCTGAATTTGTTGATCGGTTGGCATTCGGTCAAAAACCGGGGCACCATTCCCTCCATCAGCAGGGTGCATTCTACTGCCTGGATTTTTCGTCCGTATTTGCCGCTTCTCCGCTGTTGAGTATTCCTTTACCCGTGGAAGTGGTGGTTGACGTGTGTGCGGCTCCGGGCGGAAAGAGTATCTTTGCCTGGGTTGCCCTACACCCAACACGGCTGCTGAGTAACGAAGTGATTGGCAAACGGACCGCCCAACTAATTGCCAATTTGAAGCGATGTCGGATACAACCGGCGATCGCCCTCCGCCGGGACTCGAAAATTTTGGCACAGCAGATTCCTCAGACTGCCCAGGTTGTTTTAGTTGACGCTCCCTGCACCGGACAATCCTTACTTGCCAAAGGCGGCAAGGCTCCCGGTTGTTTCCATCCCGTCACCATTAACAACAATGCCAACCGTCAGAAGCGGATTCTGGCAAACTCAGCCCAACTGGTTGCACCGCAGGGCTACCTGCTCTACATGACCTGCACCTACTCCCCTGAAGAGAACGAACAGGTTGCTGAGTGGCTTTTGACCCGGTTTCCCCAATTTCAGCCTGTCAGCATTCCTCATCTGGCAGAGCACCAATCTCATCTGACTCTCCTGCCTTGCTACCGAATGTTTCCCCAGCAAGGCATCGGCGCTGGAGCATTTACTATCCTGTTTCAAAACACAGAAGCAGGAACAGCACAGAAAATTTCGGAAGAGTTTCTAGAGGGGTGAGGGGTGAGGGGTGAGGGGTGAGGGGTGAGGGGTGGTGTCATTACAACTCTCAACTTTCAACTCTTAACTTTCAACTCTCAACTCCTTCCCCATCCCCCATCTACTTGCCATCCCTATTAATACATCCCGGTTTATTTGTAAACTGGCAGACTTTCGCCCACAGGGTATCGCGTGTCCCCGGTGGCCCCATCGCAAATAAGACGCGATCGCCCCCAATTATTTTGATGATTTTGACCTTACAGACCGGACAGACCCGCATATTTCCTTCAGACATGGCTCTACCTGCCAGACATTTTGTGTATTGTCATACAAAACTGGGGGGCGATCGCAACCTGCGATTGTTCCCAGTGACCAGTCACCCGTCTTTCCTACCCTTAAAATCGAAAATCTGCAACCCAAAATCTCGCTGAAATGATTGAGTTTTACCGGCAGATGGCTGCTTCCCTGAAACGGGAACCCATCGCTCTAGCCACGGTGATCCATGTTAAAGGCTCCGTTCCCAGGGAGGTAGGAGCCAGGATGGTTATCCGTTCAGACAAGACTACAATCGGCACAATCGGGGGAGGTGCCGGGGAAGCCAAAGTGATTCAACAGGCACTTCAGGTGCTGGAATCTGGTCAAAAACAGCGAATTGAAATTGACCTGACCGGCGCACCCCAGCGGGAAACCCAGGGAGTCTGCGGCGGGACCATGCAGGTCTGGTTAGAGCGCTGGCAGGGGGAATCGGCGCTGGCACTGGTGAACCAGATCATTGATTGTCTGAATTCGGGGCAATCGGGGGTTTTAGTTACGCCCCTGGAAGAAGCGCGATCGCCCTATCTCGAAATGACTCCATCCCCCCTCCCCCCTCACTCTTTCACCGAACCCCTGCTACCCCCACCCACCCTGCTCATCATTGGAGCGGGGCACTGTGCTGTCCCCCTGGCTCACATTGCCCATCTAGCCGGTTTCCAGGTTGTTGTCCAGGATGATCGCTCTGAGTTTGCCACCTATGAACGCTTTCCAGATGCCGCCCTGGTCTTAGCCAAACCGATCGCGGAGGCAATTCATAGCCTGCCTGCGTTCGGCCCACTCTATGTGGCTTTAGTGACACGGGGGTTTGTTCATGATTTAGAGGCATTGCAAGCACTGCGGCAACGTTCCACCCACTATATCGGCATGATTGGGAGCCAACGGCGAGTTAAAACGGTTTTCCAGGCATTACAACCGGACTTAGAACCGTTAGAAGCCATTGCTTTACAGCAAATTTATGCTCCGATTGGTTTGGATATTGGAGCGCTGACACCGGAAGAGATTGCCGTCAGCATTTGTGCGGAATTGATTAAGGTGCGACGTGGGGGAACGGGGCGATCGCTCTCAGAACGCCTGCAATCAACCCAACCGCCGACCAACGGATCAGCCAATCCTCTAACCAACCATGCAGCCCCCACTAATCAATCACCATAGACATTTTGCGATCGTCCTGGCGGCGGGGGCTTCAACCCGCATGGGAACCTGTAAAGCCAGTCTACCCTGGCTTAACGGCACCACGCTGCTTTCCTATCAAGTTGAGCAATTATTAAAGGCGGGTATCACACCGATTGTCGTGCTGGGACCCCACAACCACCACCCGCAGCCAAATGGCTCTTCCAGATGTCAGATCGTCATCAATCCCCAGCCTGAACTTGGAAAGGTCAGTTCGATTCACAGGGGTTTACAGTGTGTCCCGCAAAACTTCCAGAGCCTGATGATTGTGGCCGTAGACCAGCCTCGTCAACACTGGATTTATCAATCCCTGCTCCAGGCACATAGGTTAGCGACTGCCCCCATTACTGCACCCATGTATCAAGGGCGAAGGGGGCATCCTCTAATCTTTTCAGCGATCGCCCGGTCATCTTTAGAACGGCTGCAAGAAGAAACCCTGGGATTGCGCCAGGTTGTGCGGGAGTTTGAACTGCAAATTCAGTCTGTAGAATTTAATACCCCCGATGTGTTGCTAGATCTCAACACCCCTAAACGGTATCGCGCTGCCTTTCTGGCACTGACTACAGCTTCAACTTTTCGCCCTTCTCCAACCCCATGAGAGCGTTCTGTTCATATTGCTTGTTCATATTGCTAATGCCAGAGGTAAGTAGGTGGGACTAAATTAAATATAAAACCTGTGTAGGTTGGGTTGAGGTACAAAACCCAACACCCGCATGGGTTAATTCAGGTTTGGATGCATTAGAGCGAAGTTTCAATGCATCCGGCTAATCAGCCCCAGGAACTCCAACTCTACACTTTAGAGGACACCCAATTAAGTTGCTGTGAAAGTTTAAATCATGCGGTTCTAAATTTCCTGAATGCCATGTAACGTTAGATAGCAATATCTGAACCTTCAACACGCTCGATCGCGGATGCTTAATTTATCAAATTCAAACTCCCATTTGATTCCCTCCTTTCGTGAAGCGGTTCACGCTGGTGACTTTCTGGTGACGGCTGAAGTTGCGCCTCCCAAGGGAGGCGATCCAGCTCACATGCTCCAGATGGCACAGTTATTGAAAGGACGGGTTCATGGAGTCAATGTTACGGATGGCAGTCGAGCGGTGTTGCGCATGTCATCTCTCGCGGCTTCTGTCATTCTTCTTCAGCATGGGATTGAACCAATCTGCCAGGTTGCCTGTCGCGATCGCAACGCCATTGGGTTGCAGGCAGACCTGATGGGTGCTCACGCCCTCGGCATTCGTAATGTTCTGGCACTAACCGGCGACCCCGTTAAAGCGGGGGACCATCCCGACGCACGGAGCGTATTTGAACTGGAGTCTGTCCGATTGCTGCAACTAATTCACAAGCTCAATGCTGGAATCGACTTTAACGATAAGAAAATGCCAGATGGCGCAACCGACCTGTTTGTAGGAGCGGCTGTGGATCCTCAATCTGGTAGCTGGTCAGGGCTACAGCGACGATTTGAGCGCAAGCTGGCAGCCGGAGCACAGTTCTTTCAAAGTCAACTTATTTCAGACTTCGATCGCCTGGAAAAATTCATGACCCAAGTTGCAGCAGATTGCAACAAGCCCATTCTCGCAGGGATTTTCCTACTAAAGTCGGCAAAAAATGCCCAATTTATCAATCGCTGTGTTCCTGGCGTTCACATTCCCGATTCCCTGATTGAACGTCTGGAACGGGCTGCTGATCCGCTCCAGGAAGGCATGGTTATTGCTGCCGAACAGGTGAAACTGGCACGTCAGCTTTGCCAGGGCGTTCACATGATGGCAGTCAAGCGGGAAGACCTGATCCCGCAGATTCTTGATCTGGCAGGGGTTGCACCTCTGGATAAGACCAAAACGTTGGTTTAGGTTTAAAGGCTAACAACTGCGTGCGGATGGGTGGATGGGCGGATGAGTAGATGAGTGTGCATATCCCTCATTTGCTAAGAGAGGTCCAAAAAATAAATGATCCATTGTCATTCTGAGCAGAACGCAGTGAAGCGAAGAATCTCCAGGTTTGCGATGAATAGGGATGCTTCACTACGCTGGCGCTTTGCTCAGCATGACAGGATCAATCGTTCTTTGGAGTTCTCTAAGTCCGCGTAGACGGACTTTGTTCGCGTAGTCGCGCTTTTAACCGCCGGACCCTTTTCCAATCACCCTTTTAACGGTTGCCTAAAAATTGGCTGGCAATCCGGAGTGCATCACCCATGTCGATGTCACCATCGCGATTGCTATCTAGAAAAGTGTTTAGCACTGAATTACTTCCGGCAGATTGGGGAGTCTGGTTACTTGCTCCACTCTGTAACAGATTCAACGCCAGGGGAACCAGGACAGGCAATAAGCCCTGGATGGTTTGAGGATTCAGCCCCGTTCTTTGCATTAAATCCTGTACCACCTGTTGCTGCATTGCAGAGCCTAAGATGGCATTCACCGCTTGCTGGTTCGGGCTGGTGCCACTAAATTGATTCACTAAAGCCTGTGCCTGATCTGCCCCCTGAGTGGCTCGTGTTTGCTGGAGGGAAGAACGAACGTAACCGCCAACCACCGACAATAGTGTTTCCATCGTCGAGGGGTTGGTGCCAGCTTGACCGCTTAAGTGCTGCACAGTGTTAAGGATCGAGCCAAGCTGATTAGTGCTGGCTTGCTGATTAGGGTTATTAATCGCGTTTAAGATTTCATCAAAAAGTGGCATAGCTCTGGGTATTTACTCGTTTGCGTTAATAATTTAGCATCGCCGCCCCAAAAAGACTCATCCAATCCATTAGTTGGATTCATCCTCATTTTTTGAAACCAAAACTTCACTCCTCACTCCTCTTCCTTATCCAACTGAGGAAACTGCTCAAAGAGTTTTGTGATCAGCATATAGAGTTCATCCAGGATTTCCTCTGCGCCCTCCTCATTGACTTCGGTTAACAGTTGTTCAATTCCAGTTATCAGATGGATCAGGCGATCGGAGTGTGCTTGGTTTAGTGAAGTCATAGCAGTCTCTTGGGTTTAATGGGTTCTATTCACCCACTTAAGTAGGTGGGAGCTGAAAACCGCTGTAAATCGGTCATGTTTTTGACCACGAGATCAACCAACGGAGAGTGGAGCCAGCATGGGTTACTAAACCCAATCCACGTTGAGAACCGTAGTTTTAAGCCCTCACCCCCAGATCCTTTCCCAGGGGGCGAAGGGAGCCGGAAGAACCATTCAAAGTCCCTCTCCAATCGGGAGAGGGATTTAGGGTGAGGGCTAACCTGGCAAACTCCAGGTTTCAAATTGACGGGGTTTAACCGCAATCTCAGCCCTTAACAAACGATAGAAGATCTTCGTTGAGTTGCTCTTTGTGCGTATCCGTTAAACCGTGGGGTGCGCCGGGATAGATTTTCAGGGTGGCATGCTTCACTAACCTGGCGGCGGCGATCGCCGCGGCAGCGATCGGTACGATCTGGTCATCATCGCCATGAATGATCAATGTGGGCACGTCAAACTTTTTCAGATCTTCAGTGAAGTCCGTTTCAGAAAAGGCTTTAATGCACTCATAGGCGTTCTTGTGTCCTGACTGCATCCCCTGCAACCAGAACCAGTCGATCATGCCCTGCGAGATTTTGGCACCCGGTCGGTTAAAGCCGAAAAACGGACCGCTAGCGAGATCTTTGTAGAGCTGTGATCGGTCCTCCAGGGAGCTAGAACGAAGCCCATCGAAGACCTCGATCGGTAAGCCGCCAGGATTCGCTTCCGTCTTCAGCATCAGCGGCGGTACCGCTGAAATTAGTCCTGCCTTGGCTACCCGCCCAGTCCCATGACGACCGATGTAACGGGCAACCTCACCACCCCCTGTAGAAAACCCAAACAACACTGCGTCCTTTAAGTCGAGGGTTGTGATCAGTTCTGCCAGATCGTCGGCATAGGTATCCATCTCGTTGCCATTCCAGGGTTGGCTCGATCGCCCATGCCCCCGTCGATCGTGGGCGATCACCCGAAATCCCTGGTCTGCCAGGAAAAGCATCTGAGATTCCCAGCTATCAGCATTCAGGGGCCAACCGTGACTGAAGACAATGGGCTGTCCTGCCCCCCAATCTTTGTAATAGATCTGTGTGCCGTCTTGGGTCGTGATTGTACTCATAGGATTCCTTGTCAATCAATATGGCTTGACTGTAGAAAAAGGTGTTGACTCGGTCCGTCCTAGAAGATACGCCATAGACTACGAGCCTGCGTTCCCTGGTACCCAACACTCTGTCCTCTTCCCCCAAAAAATTGGGGATCTTGGAGCAATGAAATCGCTGAAAGTATGACTCAGTATCCTAGAAAATGTAACGGTTTGCAACGTATAATAGGTCTTGTGCAATTTTGAAGAAAACGTAAAGATACCCCATGCGAGTTGCGATCGCCGGAGGCGGCTTAGCCGGTCTAGCCTGTGCTAAATACCTTGTTGACGCGGGACATACCCCCATCATCCTGGAAAGCCGGGACGTTTTGGGTGGCTTGGTGGCTGCCTGGAAAGACGAAGACGGTGATTGGTATGAAACCGGGCTGCATGTATTTTTTGGGGCGTATCCCAACATGCTCCAGTTAGTCAAAGAACTGGGGATTGAAGACCGGCTGCAATGGAAAGAACACACCCTGATCTTTAACCAGCCAGAGAAGCCAGGGGTGCTATCCCGCTTCGATGTGCCGGATATCCCCGCTCCCATCAACGTAATTGTGTCAATTCTGCGCAACAACGACATGCTGACCTGGAAGCAAAAAATTCGGTTTGCGATGGGTCTGCTGCCTGCTGTGGTGCGGGGGCAACAGTACGTTGAGAAGATGGACCAGTACTCCCTGCTGGAATGGCTGCGCCTGCAAGGGGTAGACGAGCAGGTAAATACCGATATTTTCATCGCCGCCTCCAAAGCGCTGACCTTCATCAACCCGGAAGATGTCTCAGCCACTGTGCCTCTGACCGCACTGAACCGCTTTTTGCAGGAGCGCTATGGGTCAAAAATTGCGTTTTTAGACGGCTCACCGACTGAGCGACTATGCCAGCCCATCGTGGACTACATCACCGATCGCGGCGGCGAAGTTCACCTCAAAAAACCGCTGAAGCAGATTTTGCTGAATCCAGACCGGACGGTTCAGGGCTTTCTAATTCGGGGACTGGATGGGGCACCAGATGAGGTGATTACCGCCGATGCCTATGTTTCGGCAATGTCTGTCGATGTGATGAAGGTGCTGACCCCCGAACCCTGGAAGCAAATTGAGTGCTTCCAGAAGCTGGAAGGGCTGGAAGGGGTGCCCGTGATCAATCTGCACCTGTGGTTTGACCGCAAGTTGACCGATGTGGATCAGCTTTTGTTTTCGCGATCGCCCCTGCTCAGCGTCTACGCTGACATGAGCAACACCTGCAAAGAGTACTCCAACCCAGACCGCTCGATGTTGGAACTGGTACTGGCTCCGGCAAAGGACTGGATTGATCAGTCTGAAGCAGAAATCATGGCAGCCACCATGAAAGAGCTAGAAAAACTCTTCCCCCAACATTTCACGGGGGATCACCCAGCAAAGCTCCTGAAATCCAAAGTTGTAAAGACTCCTCGCTCCGTCTACACAGCATCTCCAGGGCGACAGGCGTGCCGTCCCAGTCAGGCAACTCCGATTCCAAATTTCTTTCTGTCAGGCAGTTATACAATGCAACGATACTTGGGCAGTATGGAAGGTGCCGTGCTTTCTGGTAAGCTGACAGCGCAGGCGATCGCAAGCAGTCACCAACTTTCGGCTGTTTCACCCCCTGTTAGCCCCACGAGTCAACCGACACCCGTTGGTTCGCAGGCATAACGTGTTCTAACCTCTCCTAGATTGAAACGTCAACTCCTGAAATGAACTAACGCTGATGGTTGCAAGTGAAAAGGCTAATAATGTTCAAAGCACAGGCGGTTTGTCTTCTAGATCCGCTGATCCGCTAGTGCGATCATCCTGCCTCCAATCCCCATCAAGCGTTCCGAGAAACATGCTGGAATTGCCTGAATCCTGTGGTGTTAGAAAACTGGTTTCCCTGGAGGAAGCCTATGAACGTTGTCGTCAGATTACGGCAAAGTACTCCAAGACTTTTTATATCGGCACCCTGCTGATGCCCCCCGCCAAGCGACGGGCAATTTGGGCAATTTATGTCTGGTGTCGCCGGACTGACGAACTGGTGGACGGACCAGCCGCCAACCTGACTACCAATGAAACATTGGATAAATGGGAACGGCATCTGGATTCAGTCTTTGCCGGACATCCCATTGACGATCTGGACGTGGCGCTGGTGGATACGCTGGAACGCTTTCCCATCAGCATTGAACCGTTTCGCGACATGATTGAAGGTCAGCGGATGGACTTGTACCGTTCTCGCTATGAAACCTTCGAGGAATTGGAGCTTTACTGCTACCGGGTGGCTGGAACGGTGGGGCTAATGACTACTCCGGTCATGGGGGTAG
Source organism: Kovacikia sp. CALU 1929 (assembly GCF_056784235.1). Lineage (NCBI taxonomy): Bacteria > Bacillati > Cyanobacteriota > Cyanophyceae > Leptolyngbyales > Leptolyngbyaceae > Kovacikia > Kovacikia sp. CALU 1929. The sequence continues at coordinate 71,041 of NZ_JBXBCF010000064.1, read as the reverse complement.
ACAACTCTCCCCGAACCGCGCCGTGGGATCGGAGTGAGGTAGAAGATCCGACCAAGGAGGCGATCGCCCTTGGCATTGCAAACCAGTTGACAAATATCCTCCGGGATGTGGGTGAAGATGCCCGTCGCGGACGGATCTACATTCCCAAACAGGAACTTGAACTGTTTGACTACACCGAAGAAGATTTGCTGAACAGTGTGGTTGATCACCGCTGGCATGAGCTGATGCGGTTCCAGATTCAACGTGCCCGCAAGTTTTTTGCCAATGCTGAACGAGGAATTAGCCTGCTCAACCGGGATGCCCGGTTCCCAGTTTGGGCAGCCTTAATGCTCTATCGGGGCATTTTGGATGAGATCGAGCGCAATGGCTATGATGTGTTTCGCCGTCGGGCATACGTTCCCGGTCATCGCAAGCTCACTTACATTCCGATCGCCCGGTTAAGAGCTTCCGTATTGTAACGCTCACTATAAATGCTGCCATCGGGCAGGTTGGCTTCTTGCAGATCGGCATCGGTCAGAATCGTTCCAGTCAGGTCCGCATCCCGCAAGTCTGCCTGACGCAAAATTGCCCCGCTCAAGGCTGCATAGCTATCGACTTGCATCGTCGTTAGTCCCTGAATGTTTGACTCGGCGGGCGATCGCTTCCTGCCAACGGGTTAACCACCGATCAGGAATTTCGATGGCAGCGTTGCCTGAATTTTCTGCTTCCTGGTTGAACGCCTCAATCCAGTAGGGTTCAGCTCAGCCAATCACGGTCTGGGAATTTGGGTACGAGGTCAGGGTGCATTTCAGGGTGTCCTCTAAGCCAGAGTTAGGGATCAATTCAGGAAAAACTCATTTTTCTCAAAATATTCCAGCTAGAGTAAGCAGTATAGATGCTCGTTTCAAGGAGTCAGGCAATGGCTACCCACATTCTTTTAGTCGAAGATGAAGTCAAACTGGCTCGGTTTGTGGAACTGGAATTGAGCAGTGAAGGCTATCGCGTTAGTGTGGCACACGATGGCATGTCAGGGCTATCTCTGGTGCGAGAGTCGGAGCCAGATTTAGCGATTCTGGATTGGATGCTGCCCGGTTTAACGGGTGTGGAGTTATGTCGTCGGCTGCGCGCAACCGGGAGTAAGGTTCCAGTCATTTTATTGACCGCGCGGGATGAGGTGGGCGATCGCGTTACCGGGTTGGATGCTGGAGCAGATGACTATGTGGTGAAACCGTTCAGCATTGAAGAGCTGCTGGCAAGAATCCGTGCCCACCTGCGCCGTACCCAGGAAGTGGACGAGGATGTATTGCAGTTTGAAGACTTGACCTTAAATCGGCGCACCCGTGAGGTCTTTCGCAACCAGCGGGCGATCGAGCTAACTGCAAAGGAATTTGATTTGCTGGAATACCTTCTGAGCCATCCGCGTCAGGTTTATACCCGTGACCAAATTCTAGAAAAGGTGTGGGGTTATGATTTTATGGGGGATTCCAATATCATAGAAGTTTACATTCGTTATCTTCGGTTGAAGTTAGAAGAGAAGAGTGAAAAGCGGTTAATCCATACGGTACGAGGCGTAGGATATGCTTTACGAGAGCAGTAGAAACCTGCTTCGCCCTAGAAAAAAGAAACGGAGCATACTCCTGACTTTGTAAACTTACTTTTCTAAAAATAAATATTTTAGAAAAAGCCTTAGGTTTTTCGTCTACCTTCTATAAACTAAATCGAAAGTCACCGCATCTTCCGAAGTGATTCTGAATCGGTGACGCTTTGGCAAGCATTCTGTTTATTTCAAATCTGTTTAATCTATTTATAGGAGGTTCAGCGTGACACTTTCTCAAAGCCAGGTCATGGGCCAACCGGATTATGTTTTGATGCTAAAAAGCTTTGTTCTTTGGGTAGGAATTTTGACCGTTTGCTTGCTGATTATCGGCTTTCCGATTGGAATTTTGATTGTGACGGTTGGTTCAATTCTGGCATTGGTTCTTCATGCAGTGATGCCTGGTTTTGGGATTTTGTTAGTAGCTGGTAGTTTTATCGGAGTTCAGTTGGTTGGAGTCATGCTGGTATCTGCGCTGCTGGCAGTTAGGGGAGTCCATCCTAAACATGTGACCTGGCTCCGCTGGATGAACGGGGATGAAAACCCGAAGCATGAGTCCAAGTATGCTTCTTGCCCATTAACTTGCGGTCTTGAACAGTAAGCTCAAAAGAAATAGAAGGTAAGGAATAGGAAAAGTGAGGAGCCTGGTAAATACCAGGCTTTTTTTAATAAGGAATAGTTGGTTGTTATAGGGCTGGTAGGCGATACAGCGATTTTTAGATCAATAACAACGTTTTGAATAAGCGTTGTTATTGATCTACATTGCAATTCAAATAATTTAGGATTGCTATAATAAATACACACACAGCGACGACGCTACACGTTGCGAGGCAGCCAATATGGATGCCAATGAAGCTTTAAAGCGATATGGTAATGGAGAAAGAAATTTCAGATTGCAAGATTTAAAGGGGTTGAATCTTGTTAAAGCGGATTTGAGTATGTTGATTTTACTGGAGCAAATTCGAGTGGTTCAGATCTGAGTAACTCAGATCTGAGCGGTGCCAACCTGAATTGGACTACTTTGAAAGGGGCTAATTTAAGTGGAGCAAATTTGAATGGGGCAAAAATGCCCAACGGCAGAATGCACAACGATTACTTAGAATCTGCTAATTACTTTGTTATTTAAGGAAGTTGTATGTCAAAATCACAAAAAGGTAATAGAGAATCTAAAAAGCCGAAAGCAGTTGCTAACGGAACTAAGAAACACAAGAAAGATCCCAAAAGACATGATGGAACTATTGCAGGGCTATTTGGTGATTAACACTAAGTTTTGCTGATGTGACGTAATACTGTCGTCGTCTTCTCATACGTTAAAAGCACTTAATTGCTTGCAATTCCCACCTCTTACTTAAGATAAGCAGGTGGGATTTTTTTTATCAACCAATTAACCCTGGAAATGAAACGGCACTTTGTCATCATGAAGGAGTAATCTCCAATGTTTGGAGACAGTCAAATATGAGACTCACCAACGCTTACTTTTTTTCACCCACTAAGCTGCTGATCTTGTTTGCTTGTGTTGGCGCGATCGCTTTGTTGCTACCGCTTCCTTCAATCCAGAATAGACGTGGGGGAGACGTGATCACTCCTTTTTATAAAACAGGGATTGGGCTATAGCGTTTTTGAATCCAGTGAGGTACATGGACAGTTGTAGAACCCTTAAGTCAAACAGATGAGATGTACTCACCTGGAAAGGAAACGCTATAAATGCTCCCCAGTCCGCACAGGAGGAAATCTGGATACGCTGACCTACTTTGCACTTCGAATGCCGACCTGGGAGGATCTGACAGAAACCTCCAAATCTAAATTGAAGGTCTTATGGGAATTGTGTAAATATTTCGTTATACTTGTTTACATAACTCAATAAATTACCCCTGATGTTGTTCCTGATTTATGACACATCTGGAATCTGCATAATAAATCGGGCGGGCTAGCTCACTTCAGAGTGAAGTTTCAAGACAGTTCGTTCACTATCAGACTCACAGTTTTACCCCACTTATGGGTATAGGAGATCACAATGAATAAGGAAATTGAACTCACTCTAGAGCAGGAATTTGGTCTCAGAACCTTTGCCGATCTTGTGCAAAACATGTCTCTTGAACAGGCACAAGAGTTCCTCGTTGAACAACATCGACTGATGTTGCTTCAAAAATTGATGTTTCAGGACATTCTGAAGCAGGAATGGAAATTAGGTTTAGATTTTACCTCCCCTTAATTTCAGAAGTCATTCCGATGTTTTGCCCTTGATAAGTAGGTGGGTTGAATAAACTTAGTATGGGTTAGCGTAGTGTAACCCATACTGCTCAAGATTCTGTTGTTTGATGAAAAGGGTGCCGCATCTTACAAATAATTGCCCCTCCCTACTTACCAATTCTCTTTAAAGCTGCGCAGAAGACGGCACACTAGCAATAACTACTGCTGCGGCTGTAATGCCTGAGGCGATCGCTCCACAAGTCGTCAATTTCGCCCTAGTCAAGCAGAAATCGATTTGGCAAGTTGCTTGAACCGTCGAGAATCGTGAATTGCATACTGTTCACAATCTATTTGTCGCATACCTGCTTGAACCCGTTGTCGCTGCTGGGGATATCAAAGCACCGTTGTCGCTGCTGGGGATATCAAAGCAAAACAAATGCTGATTACACAATGATTACAAAAGTAGTCGAGGTTCAACCTAAAGCAGGAATTCCGGCAGGTGTCTTTTACAACACCTTGAAAGACTCTCTGAATGAAACCACGAGTGCGACTAAAAAAGAAATAGAACGGCGAAACTAACGCTTTAGCTATAGCTACTGATCCTTCTCCGCCCCTGCTATCGTAACGATTAATTTTCATATCATAGTCAACCAAATCCACCCAGAAAAGCAACAGCCTTCTGGCAGGTTATGGGAAAAGGATAAGCATTGTTTGAGGACAATAATTGATGCTGTCCAAGCTTACATATGAGATTCGATCACTGGTAAAAGCAAGGAGTTAATCAGCCATGAGAAGTTTGAGTAGCGTCACTTTAGCCCCAAGATTTGTAAGAGATCAGGTAGTAGAATTTATTGGTGGTAGAGGCAGAATTAGAAATCATCATTATGAATCCGGTAGTTGGATTTACCATATCGAGATGACGATGGGTTCAGAACCAGATTTTGGCAGAATTGGTTGCGAGACGGCGATTCTGCTGCCAGAACCTGACATGATTTCATTAAAAAATTAGTCATAGTCACCTGTCACTCGTCATTGGTCTGTTGCAGGTTACAAATGACCAGTGACCAATGACCCTCTCACCCTAAGGTTAAAAATTTCAGATTAAACATTGCCGGGTTAATAAAAAACTGTAGGGGCAAGTCCAACCGTGCAATCATCAACTATCAACTGATCGATAATGCTGGTCAACCTGCCCCTATGCAATTCTCAAGCGTATTGAATGAGCTTCCTATTCCTAAGTTGTGGCGCGAAGCGGTTCTCTGGTGGATAGCCCATTGCCGGAGTGTTCCAGAGCTGCGATGCCATGAACTGAAGCTCGCAGTTCTGTTTCAGAAATTTCTGGCTCTTTGGTGTAGACCGAACTCAGCAAGATATTCAGTACTCCACTTTCTTTAGCTTGCTGAACAGCACGGTGTGTAATCAGTTCACCCACGTTCAGAATCACATTGTCGGTTGGGTCAAGGATGACACGGGTGACAGGACGCCCCAGTGCTTGTTCAATTCGTTGTTGCTTAAGTAGCCGTGTGCGGCGGGTTTGAAGCTCTTCTGCTTTCGCTTGCAAGATTTGCCAGAAGGTGTTGAGGTTTTCCTGGGCAGTGTGTGTGCGATCGCGCAGTTGCATTTTGGTTTCTCCCCAGGTGTCAGTTGCGGTAGAGCGAACAGCCGTGACTGAATTTAAACCTACGGCATTTAGCAACTCTGCCTCTTTCGCATAGATCTGCGCCCGATCAAGAACTGGCTGAGTCACAATTTGTCCAGGTGCTGCAATAATCAACCCATCCTCCGTGCCAATGGGTTGTAGAACCCGCCGCCCTCTTGCCTGCTCGATCGCAGCATGGGCAGCCAGTCCCAGTCCACTCACCGAACGCCGAAAGGTCGCAGCGCTGCGCTGCGTTGCACTCTGAATGTGCTCATTGGCTGATTCTGTGGCGGATTGAAGATTACGGTTCATGTTCTCAGTGAGACTGCCCCCGGTTGCCCGGTAAAGTTGATCAAGGATGCCCAGGCGCTCGGCAACTTCCACGTCCGCGAGAATCACTTCCTGTCCTTGGAGGAGCAGTACACTACCATCTGGAGTCAGGACATCTTGCTCAACAGTCTTACCAAGCACATAGGCCTTCTGCTCGGCTGGGTCAACCAGACGATTCGTTAACGAAGCAGCCATACCTCGATTCATCTCTTGCAGTTTGCTGCTGGTCGCATCAGTTGCAATTTGCAGTTGTTCACTGGCGTGATAGCTTGCCTCCTGGAGTCTGAGGTTAGTCGCTTCCGCCGAGGTTTGTAGTTGCCCACCGATGGTTTGAGCCGCAGCTTGCAGATTGCGGTTAGCCGTTTCAGCCGATTCTTGCAGGCTATCTGCGGTTGCCTGGACGGCTCCCCGGATGCCACCCACTTGTTCCTCCATCATCTGAGCAGTTTCAGGTGGCACAAAAGCAACATCGTAACCGATTTTCAATGTTTCAGGAGCAGGCACGAACGATCGCCCGGAGTACGCATCCGCAAACACTCCCCCGGAGACTTCGTATCCTTCCACCAGTCCACTCTGTTCGTCGAAGAATAAATCGACCAATTTACCCAGGTCGAGTCCCTCGGTCGTCAAGATTTTTGTTCCTTTCAGCACATTGTTGTGGTGCAGAATCTCTTGAATCGCGGAGATATGACCTGCTTCAACCACCGATTCTTGTGAGCGAATGACGATCGCATCTAACCCGATCGCTTGCACTTCCTGCAAAGGAATCACTTTTGCATCCCGGAACATGCTTCTCTCCTCAACCAGGAAACCCAAAAGTTGATTGCGTTGTTGATCAAAAATCAAATCTCGAATTATCTCAATTTTTCTACCTGTGTCATAGGTGACGACCACCTTGCCGATCACATCGCTACCTTTACGCATTGCCCAATTCCTCGTGGTTCTAATTAAACTTGTTTTGATCAGGTTTAACGATTGATTGTCCCTGTAATTTGTTCACTGGTTGACTGATTCTGAAGCCGAAAACCACGTCCCTCTCGACCAAACCCAGGAATCACGTCAATCACTCCGACATATTCGAGCAGCACACCCGCAATAGCAACCAAAATGATTAAGAGGGTAAAACTTGATCCTGTATTAGATCGCTGTCCTATAAATCTTGGCATTGTCTTTCCTGTTGATTTGATTAGTTTTTTGTTAACTCTGTTGAATGAATCGTTGTAGAGCTATGTGACTGAGAAAACTTCTGAAACCGCATATCTTCGTGCAAACAACTCGTTGTCAGGTTCTACCTGGTAATGCTCTACTAGTGATTCTGCCACGGCTAATCAGAAGGCGGAGCCTCCTTTCTTCCATGCCAATGCAGACTATTGCAACGAGTTTTGTCAGCCAGCCAGGGTGTAGGGTGTGGGGTGCAGCAGATAAGGAACCGCCAAACAAATATCAGACTCTACGAATCCGCCCAATGAATACAATTGTTTTTCCTAAAGACGAATCTTCTAAGTATGAATGGATGCTCCTAACGGTATAACCTAATTATGTATTATTCTTTAAGGAATCTTCTCTATCTTTATGACTATCTTTGTGTCTAGTATTAAAAATATTGTTGATTGAATTAATTCAAGTTGGATGCCAAAAATTCATTTTTTATGTGATGCTTAGATTATGAAGATTAATATCCATTGAAATCAAGTCTTCTTTAGTGTCTTTGTATCGTAATCAACCAGATGACCCTGGAAATAAAATACTTTCAGGCATTCTGGGTAAGCGTTGGTCTAAACCAATAGGTGATAGTAATGCCGATTAAAGAACAACCCAATTCCCCCCGTCCTCGTCTGGTCAGCAATATTGTTCTAGCGATCGGAGCTTTATTTTTAGCTGCAAATTTTATCTTGCCTTCTCTCTTGCGTCCTCAGGTTCCTGGTGTTCCTTATAGCCTATTCATTCATCAGGTGCAGGAAGGTGAAGTCGAACGAGTGCAAGTGGGACAAAATCAGATCCGATTTCAACTGAAAACGGGTGATGATCAGACTGGGCAAGTCTTCTCAACCACTCCTATCTTTGATTTGGGTTTGCCCAATTTGCTGGAAGAGAAAGGGGTTGAATTTGCGGCTGCACCGCCACCTAAAAATGGTTGGATTGGTAATGTGTTGGGCTGGGTAATTCCGCCGCTGATCTTTGTGGGCATCTGGCAGTTTTTTATCCGTCGCGGTGGTGGTGGTGGTGGTCCCCAGGGAATGCTCTCGATTGGCAAAAGCAAAGCCAAAGTCTATGTTGAGGGAGAAACGGGCAAAACGACCTTTGCTGATGTGGCAGGGGTTGAGGAAGCCAAGGCTGAGTTGGTTGAGATTGTAGATTTCCTCAAAACACCGGGACGCTATACCCAGATTGGGGCACGAATTCCCAAGGGGGTGTTGCTGGTGGGTCCGCCGGGGACGGGAAAAACGTTGCTGGCGAAAGCGGTCGCCGGAGAAGCCGGAGTTCCCTTTTTCAGTATTTCAGGCTCAGAGTTTGTCGAGATGTTTGTTGGTGTCGGGTCTTCACGGGTGCGGGATTTGTTTGAGCAGGCGAAAAAACAGGCTCCCTGCATTGTGTTTATTGATGAACTGGATGCGATCGGCAAGTCGCGCAACAGTAACGGGTTTTATGGTGGTAACGATGAGCGGGAACAAACGCTGAATCAGTTGTTGTCCGAAATGGACGGATTTGCAGTGGAGGATGCCACGGTGATTGTGCTGGCAGCCACCAATCGTCCTGAAATTCTTGATCCCGCTCTCTTGAGGCCCGGACGCTTTGACCGTCAGGTACTGGTCGATCGCCCTGCCCTATCAGGACGAGAAGCCATTCTTAAGATCCATGCTCAGAAAGTGAAGCTGGGTGAGGATGTGGATCTGAGGGCGATCGCCACCCGCACCCCTGGCTTCGCCGGAGCAGACCTGGCAAATCTGGTGAATGAAGCTGCCCTGTTAGCCGCTCGTAACGGACGACAGGCGGTGGCACAGGCAGACTTTGCTGAGGCGATCGAGCGGGTGGTGGCTGGACTGGAAAAGAAAAGCCGGGTTTTGAATGATAAGGAAAAGAAAATCGTTGCCTATCATGAAGTCGGTCATGCCCTGGTGGGGCAATTGATGCCGGGAAGTGGTCGGATCGAAAAAATCTCGATTGTCTCCCGTGGCATGGCAGCCCTGGGGTATACCCTGCAACTACCCACAGAAGATCGGTTCTTGATGGATGAAGCGGAATTGCGCGGACAGATTGCTACCCTGTTAGGGGGGCGATCGGCAGAAGAGATTGTGTTTAACAGCATCACCACGGGTGCATCCAACGATTTACAACGGGCGACTGACTTGGCAGAGCAAATGGTGACCACCTTTGGCATGAGCAAAGTCCTCGGTCCCCTGGCATATCAGCAAGGCACCCGACCGATGTTTCTCAACGATGGGATGCCCAATGCCCGTCGCTCTATGAGCGAGGAAACGGCGCAGGCGATTGATCGGGAAGTCAAAGAGATTGTTGAAACCGCTCATCAACAGGCGTTGGAGACGATCAATCAAAACCGCGACTTGCTGGAAACCATTACGATGCAGCTTTTGGAAACGGAAGCGATCGAAGGTGAGGCGTTGCATCAATTGCTGAGTCAGGTGCAAGCGGCAACCGTCCTTTGATGAGCTATTTCAGGGGTTGGATGTTTTGTGAAGAAACTATCGCATCTTAGCCCGATTTGAATTGCGATGCGATCGCCGCATTTATCCACCCCTGAGGATTCCCCATCTGAAAAAGTCGGAGCGCTCAGGTTTTGTTGGGTCAGAGTATCCTCCTAGAATAGAGGCAAGCAACCATGAACCAACCTCTATGTCTGTGGAGTGGCAACACTGCCGAGAAAACTTTGAACGCCGGGAATCTGATGCGTTCCAGCAGCGGGAAGCCCACCGCCAACATGCGCGTCGTGTTGTGCTGGCAGCGATCGCACAGGTTGCACCAATCTATCCTCTGGTAAAACGGGTTTACCTGTTTGGGTCTGTAACGCAACCGGGCTATTTTCATGTTGGCTCTGACATCGATGTGGCAGTTGAGGGAACAGATGGCAAAACTTACTTTTCGCTCTGGCGTGATTTGGAGCGAGCCTGTCCCGGTTGGACCATCGATCTACGAGAGCTTAACACCCCGTCACATTTTACAAACGCTGTTCGAGAGCAAGGAGAACTGGTGTATGAACACCCGAATTGCGTTGCTTAAGGCAAGTATTGAGGCTGATTTAGTCGAGTTGATGACCGAAGCCAGTAGCATTCTGTATTGTGGCAGTTTCCCTTGCTTCCAGCATCCCCTACGCGCCAATTAATACCTGGAACCGTTTATCTTCTCGAATCCCATCAAAATCCGGGTCTGTTTTAGCCATATCCCGATACCCGGAATCCAGGGCGATCGCGTGTTTCAGGGTTTCAATTGCTAAATCAATCTGCTGCTGCAATCCATAGCAACAGGCTTTGATGTAGTACGCTCTTGCATCATCGGGATTCAGCGCAATCAACCGATCAAAGTTCTCCTGTGCAGCTTCAAATTGCCTCAACTGCATCAGCGCCAAGCCCCGATTTCCCCAAAGAAAGCGATACTCTGGATTGATTTGGATCGCCCGATCATAGCTTTCAATTGCATCTTCCTGGCGCCCTAAGTCATCCAGCGCCACGCCGCGGTTGAACCAGGCTTCGTGATCGTCCGGTTTGAATTCGATGGCTTTGTCATAGCTGGCGATGGCATCTTCCTGGTGCCCTAAGGCATACAGTGCCACGCCGCGGTTGTACCAGGCTGCGTCATAGTCCGGTTTGAATTTGATGGCTTTGTCATAGCTGGCGATGGCGTCTTCCTGGCGCCCTAAGTCATCCAGCGCCAAGCCGCGGGTGAACCAGGCTTCGTGCAAGTCCGGTTTGAATTCGATGGCTTTGTCATAGCTGGCAATCGCCTCGTCCTTACGCCCTAAGGCAGCCAGCGCATTGCCGCGGTTGTACCAGGCTTCGTGAAAGTCCAGTTTGAATTTGATGGCTTTGTCATAGCTGGCGATGGCATCTTCCTGGCGCCCTAGGTTAGACAGCGCCCCGCCGCGGTTGGACCAGGCTGCGTCATAGTCCGGTTTGAATTCGATGGCTTTGTCATAGCTGGCGATGGCATCTTCCTGGTGTCCTAAGTCATCCAGCGCCAAGCCGCGGTTGTACCAGGCTTCGTGATCGTCCGGTCTGAGTTCGATGGCTTTGTCATAGCTGGCGATGGCATCTTCCTGGCGCCCTAAGGCATACAGCACCAAGCCGCGGTTGTTCCAGGCTTCGTGCAAGTCCGGTTTGAATTTGATGGCTTTGTCATAGCTGGCGATGGCATCTTCCTGGCACCCTAAGTCATCCAGTGCCACGCCGCGGTTGTACCAGGCTGCGTGATCGTCCGGTCTGAATTCAATGGCTTTGTCATAGCTGGCAATGGACTCTTCCTGGTGCCCTAGGTTAGACAGCGCATTGCCGCGGTTGTTCCAGGCTTCGTGCAAGTCCGGTTTGAATTTGATGGCTTTGTCATAGCTGGTGATGGCGTCTTCCTGGCGCCCTAAGGCATACAGCGCCAAGCCGCGGTTGTTCCAGGCTGCGTCATAGTCCGGGTTGATTTTGATCGCTTGGTCATAGCTGGCAATGGCATCTTCCTTCCGCCCTAAGGCATACAGTGCCAAGCCGCGGTTGTTCCAGGCTGCGTGATAGTCCGGTTTAAATTTGATGGCTTTGTCATAGCTGGCAATTGCCTCTTCCTTGCGCCCTAGGTTAGACAGCGCATTGCCGCGGTTGTTCCAGGCTTCGTGCAAGTCTGGTTTGAATTTGATGGCTTTGTCATAGCTGGCAATTGCCTCTTCCTTGCGCCCTAGGTTAGACAGCGCATTACCGCGGTTGTTCCAGGCTTCGTGATCGTCCAGTTTGAATTCGATGGCTTTGTCATAGCTGGCAATTGCCTCGCCCTGGTGTCCTAAGTCATAAAATTCATTACCCAGTTTCCACAACAGGTCGCTACTGAATTCTGGAGTCGTTGGAGTCGCAATTTGTTCAGCCTGGGCTTTTGCCCTGAGCAACCACTCGATACGCTGAGGCTGGGGGTAGCGTTTAGATTTATAAAACAGTGCCGCAAACTTCGCCAACCCCTCCAGGGCATCAATTCGACTGAGGCAGCTTTGCAAGGCGGTTTCGACCTGGGTCTTGCCAAAGCCCGTTTGTTCAACATTCACCTCGTACTGATTCGGGGAGGTACCTAATACAAACCATCCCCCCTTCAACACAACCAGTTCCAGACTGGTGAGGAATTTCTGGGTTTGATTCGGTAAGAGTTGATGATCCTTAATAGCGGCTTCCGCGTCGATCGAAGCGACTGGTTCAACCACAACTTGAATTTGGTTCAGGTAGCAAGCTACGAACAGGTGGGAGAGAAATCGCGCCCGGTAGTCCTGTCCGCGAGAAAAGAGCGTGTGATAAATCGCTTCAATCGTATATCGGCACCAATCCGCATCATTATATTTTTCAGATTCCGGTTGATCTGCGGCAATCACCTGATTAGCTCGTTCTTCAAAGTATGCCGCCAGCCAGTTGTGGGTTTTATAAAAGGCTTCGCAGTCATCGGTGTGCATCAACTCCCGTAACGTAGATCGCGCCACATCATCCAGCCCGTAGGGCTTTAAGGCAGGATCTAAAAAGTCCAGTTGCTTGAGCCATTCAAACCAGTCTGAAGAGTCATTGGGGCTGATTTGAAATCCGAATCCATGCTTCTCCGCCAGATGCCGAACCAGAGGTTTATCAAACCACCGACAACAGGCTACCAATTGCAGCATTTGAGCTTGGGATGCATTTAGATTGGGAAAAAACAACTGACTGATGTCTTGGGTCAGGTCAATGGTTTGCCCCTTCAGGCTGGTCTCTCGAATTCGGTTGAGATAGTAAGGTAAGCCTTTGGTTTTTTGATGAATCGCCTGGATCTGGCTGGGTTCAACGATGCCTACTTGTTGCAGATAAGCCTTTGTCTGGTCTTCAATAAACCGTTCTAGCCGTTGCCCGGATCCGTTCAGAAGCTGGAGGTCTTGCTGTAATTTGCGCCATACTTCTTTCTGCTCAGTGAGGTGATAGCGCCCTGCAATTACCCATCGAATTGGCTGAGATTGCAAACCTGGCATTGGCAACAGCAAGCCACACAGCCAGGTATCCACACTCGATGGGGCTTTTTCATAGGTATCCAACACCAGAACTACGGGGCGCTTGGCTGCTCTTTGGCGTAAGCTCTCAACAAACGCCTGGGACAACTTGGGCAACGGTTCCAGCATCAGATCCCGTACTTCCTTGTCCTTTTGCGTTTCCGGATGCTGGGCGATCAGATCGAAGACGGATAGGGCGGTCGTTGCCACATTCATCACCGTTTCCGAGACAGATCCTGCCACTGCCGGATCAACTGCTCCCTGAGTCAAGATTGGCAACCCAACGGTGGCTGCCCTATTCAGTAGTTGCTTCACCGCATTCACTTGATCCGGTTCTACCGCCTTTCGTCCTGGCAGAGCTTGCTTCCCCAACTGGTGCAATGTCTGCTGATATTTCTCAAGTAGCGAACTAAACGGGTCAGTCTTGAAAACTTCCGACACATCCCGTCGCAGTGGGTGAGGCAGTGGGGGCAATTGCTCATAGAGCTTTGCCATCAGTTCAATCGGAGTCTGAATGATGTCTTCAATATGGAAGGATAGGACAGCAAAGTCTGCTTCCTGTTCGTGGTGCTTCTTCAGCCGTCTGATCAAGGTCGATTTACCGACTCCGCCAATGCCCCAAAGATGAAACACCACAGGATACGCACTGGGCTTCTGCAACGCTTCGGCAAACTCGTGCTCAACTGCTTCAGCCTGCTGCCGAGAAATGTAGAGGGGGGATGGCTCAGTCATGCAAATACCGCTGTGGTTATTCCTCTCTGAAATTTTAGCGCGATCGCTCTCTCCATACCTTCAGACTGCTCAACGCCGATATCTGAATAGATTGAAGTTTGATGTCGTACTTCATCAAATAACCCTGGAAATGAAACATCATTTGGTTATGATGAATCACAGTGGAAAAGTAGGTGATTCCCCTTGTATAAGCCACCTGCAAACTCATCCACACGTCGTTGTGGTTGACTCATCTAACAATTACTGTCAGTTAATCGCTGTAAGTTAGTAGGGCTTCATTCAATACTTTCCATCCAACCATTCTCGGAGTTTTTATGTCCTCTTCTTTAATGCACGGTGTTCTTGTCACAATTATTGGTGAAGCCGTTCTACAGGATCGGTTGATACACCTGCTCACCAAGTCTGGCGTGTCTGGCTATACGATCACTCCGGCGCAGGGCGCAGGGAGTCATGGCAGACGGATGGGTGATATGGCGGGTTACAACACCAACATTGAAATTAAAACTATCGTCACGTCGGAACTATCGGAGCAATTGCTGGAAGACTTAAAGCCATTTCAAGCCACCCATGCCCTGATTGCCTTCCGGCAAAAGGTAGAGGGTTTGTTTGATTAGAGATTGGTTTGAATGGCTCACGACCCCAATGACAAGGTCGTCATTATCATCCTGGGTGATTGGCAGAACCTGCACCACTCAGGGTGCAAGCCTCTGAATTTCCCAATGTTCATTATCTTGACGAACATACAAAAAGCGATCGTGCAGTCGGTTAGAACCCCCTTGCCAGAATTCAAAATTCTTCGGAATGACCCGGTAGCCTCCCCAGGAAGAGGGCAGAGGAATTTCCTGGTTGAGAAACTTCTGTTTCATCTTTTCAAATTCCAGCAACAACATCTGGCGGGATGAGATGACAGAACTTTGAGGGGAACACCAGGCTCCTAATTGGCTCCCGCGTGGACGAGTCACAAAATAGTGAAGCGATTCGGTTATCGGGATTTTGGTCGCTGTGCCTGTAATTTGCACCTGGCGTTGTAGTGGTAGCCAGAGAAACAACAGGGAGACATGGGGATTTTCGTTGATATGTTGAGCTTTGCGGCTCTCGTAATTGGTGAAAAAGACAAAACCATCCTGGTCAAAATATTTCAAAAGTACGGTACGAACTAATGGTTCCCCTTGAGTAGAAGCCGTTGCCAAAATCATGGCATTGGGTTCATCTAACTCTGCCTTGCAAGCTTGTTGAAACCAGAGTTCAAATTGCTGAAACGGATCTGCTTGTAAATTCTTGCGTGTCAGTTCTGCTTGAGTGTAGTCTTCTCGTAGATTACGGATATCCATGCGTTGCAATATCACCATGATGTTCTCAAGCTGGGCGGGCGACCAATGGGTTGCACTCCAAGATTAGAAAAACAATTTGAGGAACTTGTGAGGAGATGGTTGATGCCCATAACTGGTAGACCCTTTTTAGGAATGAGAATTAAATAAGTTCGGGATTGGGTAGGGGCGGGTTTTACCGTCAAATCCATCGCGTCAGGCAAATTGGACTGCTAAACCCGCCCGTACAGTTTGCGGGGTTATTAAATCCAGGATTCTTAGATAAAGGCTAATTTTGAACAGGAGACTCTGCCAAATCCGTGTTGTGAGTGATCCATTGTGGTTTACCGATCGCGATCTGGTTTGCCTCAAAGGCTTGTCGTACCCGTAGACGAAACTCTCGTCCAACGCTCCATTGTTCCATTGGCACAGTCTTGATCCAGACGCGCACAAGCATTCCAGTATGGGAGAGGTCATCAATCCCTAGCACTTCGGGCATTTCTAGCAGGCGATCGCGCCATTCTGGTTCATGATACATCTGCTGCGACACCTGCCTCAAAACATCGAGAACCTGCTTCGGGTCATTTTCATAGGCGACCACAATGGAAAAATCGACCCGTGACCAGAGGCGGGTTAAGTTGCAGACATCGGTGATATTGCTATTGGGAATGGTGATCAGTTGACCTTCACCATTTCGCAGTTGAGTCACACGCAAGTTGAGATTTTCCACCAAACCACTCTTGTTATCAATCTGAATCACATCGCCTACGGCAAATTGATCTTCTATTAAAATTAAGCAACCATTGACCAGATCCTTAATCAGACTTTGAGAACCAAAGGAAATCGCTAAACCAATGACAGCGCCTCCTGCCAAAATTGAACTGGTGGGAACATCGAATAAACCGAGGATCCAGATAATCCCAACAATGACCAAAACAAAAGTGATCAATCCCTTTAAAGCTTCAGCGATGGTGGTGCTTCTCATGACGACGCGCTGCGCTTCCCCCAGCGGGAGCAGTGGATTGACTTTCCAGGAATGCATGAAGCGATCAATTAAACTTTTGCTGATACGGATGGCTAAACTAATGCCAAACCAGATCACAAGCAATGCCAGTGGAGTCGCCCATACGTTAAGACTCCATCGCATCAAAAGGGGAACGTTGGATATGATGTGAGCAATGCCGATATACCACATCAAGATAAAAACCCAGAACAGTGCCCATTTGAAAAACTTGTCAATGTCTAATTGACGCTTTAGACTAAATTGGTGTTGCAGAGTTGCCAAAAATCGCGATCGCACATCCGCAATCTCTCTCGCTTCCGTTTCTTCTCCTTCGATAATTTCTGATTGAATGATTGTTTCTGATTTCTGTGCTTTTTCTGTAGCGACGAGCGTAGCCAATTCTTGTTGATAACGCGCTTCCAAAATTTGTTGGCGGCGGGTCAAAATCCGTCGCAGGAACCAGATTACAGCACTCGCAATCAGCAACCATAACAAGATTTGCAATGCCTGTCTCACACGCTGTAAAAAAACTTCCGGTGAAGCCAACTGCTTGAACCGAACGATTTCATTTTGAATAATGGTTTGCCATTCCTCTGCTAATTCATCCAGGGTTTTGCCATGCAAGTCAGCGTCTGGTTCTGTAACGGTCACTAATCGAATTGGACGGGTGAATTGATCGTCGCTAATCTGAATAATGGGGCGGTTATTCAGGGTGGATGTCGTTACCATTGGTGTTTGTTTGGCACTGCTGGTTCGGTAAAACACTCGCCACAACCGCTCATTGACTTCTTGTGCCCGCACTTCAACCGGAAGCATACCTGCTGCGACTTCATCCCGATTAAAGATTGTGGGAGAGGTCACCTCAAACAATTGCTGACCATCGAGTGGCGATCGAATCCAAGCCGTTTCATACTCCCCCGATCGCCTGACCCCCGACGGCGGATTGAGGCGATTGTTGGAGGCATCGCTTGACATAGAAGGCAGTTGACTGTGGGCGATCGCACCCCAGCCAAGCACCAGACCGAATGTAAACACACTGATCAAGGCAAAGCGGATGAGAGTCTGAAAAGAACGATGGAATAAAAGTCTACGCATGAGTCAACCCAACGAATCTGAGATCGCAACTGACATTAACTTTACCGAAAAAGAATCAGTCGCGGTCAGGGAATCAGGTTAAAAGGTCTCATGGTTAAAAAGGCTCATAAAATCAGGGACTCGGCGACAAAGGTTAAATTTATCGCCTCGCTACGCTAATGAGTCGCTCTACGTTTACTGGGATACGGCTCCCTATGGACAAAGCTCAGCGGGTGGCAACTCAAGCGGTGGCAGTAATGGCGTTGAGCGGAGTCGAAAGGCAAATCTCCAGAGGGTAAAATCTGTTTGAGAAATCGCCCCAGTCTATAGAGCAATCTCACCCCAATACTTTTTGTCTATAGCGGTTTGCACCTGGATAAAGTACAGACGTGTGAAGTACAGTGAGATGCTTTGCATCCTCACTGTACTTCACACCCTTGAAAAGGGCTATAGCAGCGCTTAGCACGCTTGAAGGCTCAGTGTCATTCCACAAAACTTGCTTCACAACTTTCTCACATTTGCGTGTTACTTTAGTGAAATAATTTTAGTGACGCTAATTTTCTAATTGAAGGAATTATCGATGAATCTTCGGAAATCTGTTACAGCGATCGCGCTGTCAATTGCTTCGCTTAGTCTGACTGTGTCGGCAAAAGCAGACACCGTGAATGCCCGCTGCGATGTGTATCCTAAAGGGGAAGATCGGGCGACATCTTCGGGACCCTGCACCTTTTCTCAACGGCAGGGTGTTGTTGGGATTCAATTGCAAAACGGTAAACGCTACGACTTACGTCCGGTGGGTAATAACCCCGGCAATTACCGCGATCAGAACGGGAAAGCCGCCTATCGGCAGTCTGGGCTGGGCGACAAAGGGCAAATCTATCGCCTTGCTAACGAATCCATTTTTGTGTATTGGGATACCGCTCCCTATAACAATCAGGGTAATACGAGTGGTAATCAGGGTAACACGATGGGCGGAAGTTCCACGGCTGCTAATTCCCAGCCTGCGGCGGGTACGACCGTCTCTCGCCTGAGTGATTTAGTTGGGGCACGGGCAGGACAGGCAGAAAACGCGCTCAAACAACGGGGCTATCGTTTCGTCAAGGCTTCTCCTTCTGGCAATTCTGTTTACAGTCAATGGCTAGAGGGTAAAACCAATTACTGTGTGACTATCCTCACCGAAGAAGGACGCTACCAGTCGATCGTCTATGCAGGTGGTTCAGAAGATTGTGCGAAATAGTCGCGATGGCTTAGATCTCTGGCTTGTCAAAAAAGTCGGAGATCTGAATTCCTGGGTGCTTTGTTTGTAAAACTTTTTTATGAGTTGTCATCATGTTGAAACGGAGTTTTCCGTTTGTTCTTGCTGCGATCGCTCTCTTCTCTACAGGATTTCCTGTTCTGGCGCAGGGCATTTCCACGCTAAGAGCCAGCAATCCGAACTCACGGGTTAATGTCCGATCGCAACCCACGATTTCCAGTTCACCCAGCTATGGGCTACCGGGTGACAAAGTAAAAGTGATTCAGTGCGTCCAAGATCGCGATCGTCGGGGCAGTGACTTGAACTGGTGCAAGGTGCAATTTGTGCAGTCTAAGGCGATCGGCTGGGTTCGCAGTGATTTCATCATCTTTGCTGATGGCGGTGAATAACCAACTTTAGGCAAAACGTTTCTCAGTATCGATTAGATCAATTCATTGAGGAGTTTGGTTTCGGAATGCAATTCAAAACTACTTTCGGATGCGGTGTACTGGCGGTGGTGACATTCACAGCGGTATCTTCTGCGATCGCCCAACCTGTGCCCTCTAGCGCTAGAAATGCTTGTATCCAAAGAACCGCTGAAGAAATGGGAGTGGCAACCCGCGATGTTTCCGTAACCAGCGCAGGTCCGGTTAGTGCTGAAAGTGGGGCAGTAACCCTGTTCATGCGGAACAACAAGACAAGCCAAACGGCAGAATGCCGCGTCAACACCATTGATAACACGGTTTTGTCAGTCAACCTGGATGGCGGCAATGGTGGCAGCAATCCTGCGGCTCAGAAACCAGAATTTTGGGTCACGGTTTCCAAAACCTTCCTCAAAGCCAGCCCTGGGCTATTGGCTAAAACCGTGACCAATAACGTTCCAAACGGAACAGTTTTACGGAATCTGGGCTGCCAGCGGCAGACAATGCCCACCTGGTGCCAGGTTGAATTTCGCGACGATCCTAGCGTCAAAGGTTGGGCGTGGTCACCCAATCTCAGCCCCTATACGGCGACCACACCTCCATCCACTCCTTCTACCCCGTCTGCTCGCCCCGGAGAAACCGTACCCGCTTTGGCTGATTTAGTGGGAGCCAGAGCCGGACAGGCTGAGAATGCGCTGGCGCAACGTGGCTATGAGTTACGGCGCAGTACCCAACAGGCAGATAGTAGTTTTACCTATTGGTTGGAACAAAATACAGGAAACTGTGTGGCGATTAGAACCACCGATGGTCGGTATGGAGCGATCGTCTATACAGCCGATCGGGATTGTAACCGTCGATAGTCGGTGACTGCAATCCATTCCACTTAGTAAGAGCAGGTTTTGCCAGAGTTTTTTTAAGTACCTGAACTGCTGCTGATAAACCTGCCCTTACATATTTTGTACATTTAACAATTATCAATAACATCTATGACCCTCAGTGAGACTGCCCGAATTCTCTATGGCTCCCCCTTGAGCCGTCCTAAAAATGCGATCTTTGCCACCATTGTTCTGGTTGTGCTGCTACTGACCAGCCTGTTTTCCTTGTTCCGGGGCTATTTTTCCGCGCTCTCCCCAGCGGCTGTCCAGGTCTTTGTCATTAGTCAAATTGCCGTCCTGCTGGTGACGCTGTTTCCTCTTGCCATTCTGTGGTTTCTCGATCGACGCGAACCGGAGTCCCGCTGGCTGTATTTGATTGCCGTGTTGTGGGGGGCGCTGATTGCCACCGGGCTGGCTCTACCCATCAATGACTTTATCTTCAAAAGCCTGAGTGATTTTGTGGCGGTTCATCCCGACATCAAAGCCATTTTGGGGGGCGAAAATGCTGGGAAGATGCTGGCAGCACCCATTGCCGGACCACTCGTAGAAGAAACAACAAAAGGACTGGGGGTATTGCTGCTGTTTTGGCTGCTGCGATCGGAGTTTGATAGTGTCCGCGATGGCTTTATCTATGGAGCATTAGTGGGCATTGGCTTTAATTTGCTGGAAGCTCCGCTTTACATCACCAATGGGTTCAACACGACTGGAGATATTCCGCTGTATTTCCAGATCGCCGATCGCTTTGCCCTGTTTGGGTTTACGGGTCATGCCCTGTACACTGGGCTGTTTGGCATGGGCTTGGGACTAGCCCGTCAAACGACCCGCCGCTGGTTGCGCTATGCGGGACCGATCTGCGGCTGGCTACTGGGCTTTTCGGGTCATTTCCTCAACAATGCCATCGGCTTGTTCCTGGCGCTCTTCGTCTACTTTGCGACGGGTAAGCCATTGCCTGCTGAATCAAAAACCGCCGTCGCCGCCCCTGCTGTGGTGGAACCCTTTCTGACTCAGTGGGTGCAGCACAGTGCCCTGCGACTGGTTGGCTTTTTACCATTTTTCGTGATTGTGGGAGTGATGCTGTGGCAAAGCGGTATTTGGGAGCGGAACGTGATCCGAGAACAGCTTGCCGATGAGCGGGAACCCGTGATTACGCCGGAAGAATACGAGGGGGTGAAGGGCGATCGCATCTTCAGAACCCGTCGCATTCCTGGATACAATCGCCGCACCTCTGCCGCTATTGTCAAAGCCCAGGATGAATTGGCGTTTCGCAAATGGCGAATGCAGCAGCAGGGGCAGGATGTGAATGCCGATGCACTGGTGGCATCCTGGCGCGATGAGTTAACGCGATTGCGAGGCACTAAGGCGGCGATCGCGGCATGAGCCGAAACCATTGAATAGGAAGGGAACATAACCGTTATGGATGAGCGTGCATCACTCTCAAAACCTAAAATTGCGGTCTTAGCGGCATTCATCTATACGGCAGTGATGGGTGTTGCCATGTTTTACATGAAAACCTTTCGGGGCATCACCTACGGCGCACCGGAAATGATGACGGTGTTCTGGATCGTGTTGCTGGGGCTGAATCTCCTGAACGTGTTTTGGGTGACTCGCTATTTTGGCTGGCAGGCGATCGGCTTTCGTGCGCTCAATCGGAAGCAGATCCTGTGGTTTCTACCTTCGATCGCCGTGCTGATTGCCATGTGGGTGGTCTGTTTATCTGGACTGAGCCGTGCCTCCCTCAGTGCTGCCCAGTGGCAGTTATTCGCTGTGGCTGGCTTCACTACCTTGTTAGTCGGGTTCGGGGAAGAAATTATGTATCGCGGCATTGTATTACATGCTTTTTTGCTCACCCGTCGCGTGCGGTGGGCGATGCTGGTGAGCGCGATCGCTTTCTCCCTACTTCATGCGGTGAATGTGTTTGGAGGGGTTCCTTTACTGGCTGTCCCCATGCAATTGCTCATGACCTTTCTATTTGGCTTTTTCTTTGCGCCGTTGATGCTGAAACTCAACAACATCATGCCGCTGATTATCTTTCACTGGCTGTGGGACTTTGTGCTGTTTGCCGCACCGCTGGTGGGTGAACAGGTTCATCGGTCTGTAGGCGCGATCGCCCTACTCAACATTCCGATTGAAATTATTGTGGGCATTGTGCTGTGGTTGCAGATCAAGCACGTACCGGAGCGGGCGATCGCCGATGTTTCCAATCCCGCTCATTCCTGATACCGCTTTAAAGCATAACGGCTATAAATCAATCGCTGGGTAGGGGCAAGGCAATGCCTTGCCCCTACAGGATGCGTCGCATTTTCAATTTAATTTGGTATGAGCTAATCATTTTTCCAACAGTAGGTTTATGGTGTACCCCTCCTCGGATCAATCTCAATCTCAACCTGAAGCCATCACGAGTTTGCAAGCAATCTATGGACAGCCTAGCCAGACGGGGTTTGGGAGTGCAGTGTTCTATGAAATCGTTGAGCCAGGAGCAGACGTAGAACCCATTGCATTGCAGGATTACCAACACTTTGTTGGCAAACTCTGGGAGCAATATGGTGAATCTGCCTGGATGAGTGCCTGGAAGCAGGTGTATGTTCGTCCCACTGGGATTCAGCCGGATATTGTGGCGGAACTGAAGGGGCTTAGAGATCGGGATGCAGTGCAATTCGTCCCTATCCTGCTCCTGAGCGAAACAGATGATCAGGTCAGAGCGCAGCAAGCCCTAGCAACTGTTTTCAATCATCCCCAGGTCAACGATTTGCGAGTCTATGCGATCGGCGATGGCGCAGCCATGTCAGGTTTATTGCTGGCTGGTTGTCGGACAAACGGCGAAGTCACAATTTTGCTTTCACTCTTAGATTAACGATTAAGGACAACCCCTCATGAACCCACGACTGACTCATTTTTGCTCATTCACCCTGCTCACGGTTGCGGTTGTTGCCACCAGCAGCAATGCAGTCAATGGAGCGACCCCTAATCGTGCCAAATTTGGTGTGGCATGGAAAACCGTTGACTGCAAAACCTTTGACGTGCCTGCCGCCATTGCTGCCCAGTCGGATTGTGGCTACGTCACCGTCCCCGAACAGCACGCCCAACCCCAGGGGCGCACCATCCAACTCGCGGTTGTACGCACCCGCAGCACGGGCAAAACGCCTGCTGCTGATCCTTTGTTTGTGGAAAATGGTGGCCCCGGCGGCACAACCATTGGCATGTTTGCCGATAAAGCCTTGCCGGCATTTCCCGAACTCCAAGCTTTGTTAAAGAGCCGCGATTTAATCTTCATGGAGGAGCGGGGGACAGAGTATTCCAAGCCCTTCCTGTCCTGCCCTGAGCTTAATGCTCACAATATTGCCGTGGCTAAAGGGGAGAAGGACTACACCGATCCGGGCTGGTTTAAGGCGTGTAACAATCGCTTCAAGCAGCAGGGGATTAACCCCAACGCCTTCAATACCCGCGAAAATGCCGCTGATGTTTACTTTGTGGCAGAGACGTTAGGCTACCCGCAATTCAACTACTATGGCGTTTCCTACGGCACGTTATTGGGGCAATATGTCATCTCCCAGGCAGATAAGCACAAGGTAAAACTCCGCAGCGTGATCCTGGATGGTGTGGTCAGACCGGATATTGATTTTAACCTAGCGACGAGTCACACGATGAGCTATGCCCTGCGAAATCTGTTTCACGCCTGCGCGCAAGATCAACAATGCAGCCAAGCTTATCCCAATCTGGAGCAGAAATTTCTGGCGATCGTCGATCAACTCAACCAGAAACCCCTTCCCATTACGCTGACCATTCCCTCCAGCAAAAAAGCGATCGCATCCAAACTCGATGGCAATGCCTTTCTCGCTGGCACTCTGGGCTACTTATACAGACCCTATTCCGGTGAAACAGGCCGTGGTAGTTCTCTACCCAAGCTCATCCAGGCCGCGAGCCAGGGCAACTTTGGTTGGATTGCAGAAAAGCTTTCAGGGGATCTGGAAAGTAATGAGGACGCGAAAGAGATGTATCACACCGTCCTCTGTGCTCGGGCTAAGTCGGTGCAAGTCACGCCCTCCCAGGTGTTGCCGCCGCCCTATCCGCAACTGATCCCATTTGGCATCCGCGAAGCCGAAGTCGGGACGAAGGTCTGTGACGTTCTCCAGGTCGAGCTAAAACCGCCCTTCGCTTACGAAAATCCGGAGATTCCCACTCTGGTTTTGAATGGCGCTTACGACCCGGTCACGCCCCAGCCCTACGGGGAAGCCGTTGCCAGGAACTTAAAAACCGCCTATGTTTACACCTTCCCCGGTGTTGGGCATGGGGCGTTAGTGGTGCCGCCGAAGATGCCTGCGGGAGACTGTGCGACTCAAATCGCCGCTGACTTTCTCACGAACCCGCAGCAAGCGCCCGATAGCCGCTGTCTCACCCAGATCAAGCCGCTCTTTGTGGTTGAGTAACCCTGCTGTTTGGCATGAACGTTGAGCGATCGCATGAATCCGCAATCAGGAATGGTGAACATGAAACAAATTTACCGATCGTTGGGACTGGTGGTGATGGCTGCGCCCTTGACGTGGGTTGAAATGAACCAGGTGGGGGGCAAACCGGAAACCGCGATCGCCCAAACTTCTCCGTCTCCCCCGCTTTACCGCACCCAAACCATTCCCTGCCCAGTCGTACTGCCATTGGAAACGGAGGGAAAGACCGTAACCTGCGGCGTGCTCACCGTCCCCGAAAACTATGAGCAGCCGAAGGGTCGTCAAATCGAAATTACCTATGCCCGCTTTCGCAGTACCAGCCTGTCACCCTTGCCCGATCCGATCTTTTATTTAGAGGGCGGTCCAGGGGGCAGTGCTGTGAGTCGTCTGGATGCTTACAGTCGGGTTGTGTTTGCCCCTCACCGCCAGACCCGTGACGTGGTGCTATTTGACCAGCGGGGAACTCAGTTTTCCAGTTCCTTAGGCTGTGCTGCTACTGCCTTTGCCCTGGACAAGTTGGGGAGCCAGTTTGACCAGTATGTGAAAAAGATTGCCGATCATAATCCGTTGACGGACGACCGCACGATCGCCCAGTATGCCGTCTGTGCCCAGGTGCTACAAAAAAATGGCTTTGATCTGAGTCAGTTCAACACCCCCAACAGTGCTCGCGATACGGTGAATTTAGCCGCCGCTTTGGGGTACAAACAGATCAACCTGTATGGCATTTCCTACGGCACCTATTTGGCGATGGCGATCGCCCGTAACTACCCCACCGTCGTCCGGAGCGTTGTCCTGGATTCTACCGCCACCCCCCATATCAACAAATATACTGAGGCAGGACGACGGAACGTGATGCCTGTATTGAACCTGTTGCAGGATTGTGCCGCCGATCCCGCCTGTAACCGGGCATACCCCAATCTGCAAGCCCGTCTCAATACCTTGCTGGAAAAACTCGCTCAACAGCCGATGACCTTGCCCAAAGTGGAGTCTGTGCCAACCCCAGCGGCAGCGGCAACCTCAGCAGCAGCAGCAACCTCAACTGAAACCAGCATTACGCTCAAGAGCTTTGCTGAAAACGTACCGAACTGGCTGAACACAAAACCCACCTTCGGGGGCTATTTGCCCTTGATGATTGCTGAACTGGAACGAGGCAACACAACGACCTATGAGCAAGCCCTCTCCGGTAAACTCTTCCAGTCAGACCCCAAGCCTGAGGGACCGCTAGTGATCGAGCATTATCGGAAGCTGGCAACTAATTTTCAAATTAAAGCCCAAGACCTGCTCAAGGAAAGGGCGACCATTGCCCAGGCAAAACGGCATTCAACTCAGTGGGTAAACCAGGTGAAAACACTGCTGAAGACGTTGCCAGAACCCCAGCAAAACCTCGCGATCGCCAACTTCTATGGTGCGGGCTACGATGCCAACCGAGGGCGCGATCTCCAGACCTTACTGACTTTGATCGCTGAAATATTTCCCACTCAAACCGCACAACCCCTACGGGCAGAATTGCAGGCAATGGCAGAGGCAGAGATTCGGCACATTTATGAACTGCTGACAGACAACATCAATCAGGTCAGTCCCGTCGATCAAGGGGCCACGGCAGGAATGCATATGAGCTTCGACTGTCGTGAGCATGTGTCCTGGAGTTCCCAGGCGGAAACCGAAGCCGTGAATCGTAGTTTGCCGCTGCCACTATTAGCGCAACCGTCCTATGGGGAGATGCTGGAACAATTAGCCATCTGTCAACACTGGCCGGTCAAACCCGCAGACCCCAGGGAACGTCAAGTCGTGAAAAGTAACATTCCCACCCTGGTCTTGCAGGGCCGCTACGATGCCCAAACCACCACCGATCGCGGGAAACGATCCCTGGAATGGTTAAGCAACGGCACCTATGTGGAAGTTCCTAGCCAGGGTCATGGGGTGACATTAAATCCCTGTGGCAGAGATATCGGCATCGCGTTTATTAACCGTCCTGAGATCGCTCCCAACCCAAGCTGTACAGCCGCGCTGAAACCGAAGTTCGTGTTGCCACCCGCGTTATCCCGCTAGATCTTCGTGCGACGGTTCCCCCCTGATCCACCCCGATCGCGATGATGTCCCAGGGAGAAGAAATCATATATCGTTTATCTTAAGATCGAACGCCCAAGCTTATCCACTCAGCGCCTTGTTAGCCGTTTCTGGCTCGAAGACACTAGGGTTGTTCGCGATCGTAATAGTCAACCGTGTTCTCAGCCCGAAACATCTTCCGAAGACCGCGCTCCCCACGGTTTCCGGTCACTATCAGAACTTTCTGAGAGTCCGGATACTCGCACGCCTCGACATCAACGAGCGTTGACAGTGCCAGGTAGCGCATGGTCGTTGTTCCAGTGTTAATGATTTGGTGCGCGACCTCTGCACCGCCGGGGGGACAAGCGATTACATCATGCTTACGGATTGGATAGCGCTTGTCCCCAAACCGCAACTCACCTTCACCTTCAAGGATCAGGAACATTTCCTCCTCACCATGATGGTTATGAAATGGGCACTGAACCTTTCCAGGTGGCAAGACTGTTAAGTTGTAGCCTAGTTTTTTTGCCCCAATGTGGTCACTAATCTGTCCTCTACTAGAAGTGTAGAGACCGTTTTCCTCAACGTCGTCGAACTCGACCTCTTCCAGGTTCATGATGGGCTTCATTTTGTGATCCTCTAGTGATTTGATTCTCTTGTCAGCAATGACCAGAGTGGGATTGACAACTGCTGAACATCACGACGTGGGTTTATGATGGCTAACGGTGAAGTTGTGCGGTGGCAGATAACCTTGAACTCAGCACCCAGATCTCTCGTCCGTCCGCACCAACGCAGTGTTAGGCTGCTGGCGCTACAACCGCTTAAGCAACTCGCCGTACTCTGCATGTGCGCCAATCCAAAACCAGTAAATGTGATCATCTTCCAACAAGCCAAGAACTCGGTAGTCCAAACTGACACGAGCTGAATAAATGGGTTGGCGCTGGCTAACCCGCTTAAATTGAAGACTATTGTGGTAGGGATCTGAACGCCAAAGTTCGTAAGCTTTGGTCGCTTGTTCTTGAACTGATGCAGGAAGCCCATCCAGTTTCTTGCGAAACGCTTTTGTGGCGCTTGATTTCATGACTGCGATTGAGGCGGAAACACTTCGGCAAGTGGAGTGATATCACCAGCAGCAATTTCCTGGCGTACCATCTCAGCTATACGATCCCATTGATCATCTGTCGTGGATTCAAACTGAGCTTTCCATACCCGCTCATCTTCTAACTCAGCAAGGAGACGAGCAGCGATCGCATCCTGCTCATCAGCAGGTAAAGTTTTCAGTTGGGCAATCACTCGTTCAAGCAATTCAGTCATTGTTAAGTTCCCCCTTCAAAGAAATACTAAGTTATTGTTACTCACTGATTGCTTAGCAAATTCTTTACTTGAGACAGGCATGTTTGTAAACCTGCTTCTGTTATCTAAGTATTTCTCAAATTCAATCATGCAACATTATAATTCGCTGATCAGTATCATTATTTTGGTGTGCTTCAATAACGGTTCTTGCTTGATCTTGAATTGTGGAGTCTTTTGCTTTATCCCGGTCATAGCTCCCAAGAAGTACTTCATCAAGAATTTGACACGCTTGGTTGATTGCTGATGTTAGCTTTATTTCGTCCCACAAGTCATTGCGAACCTTCTCACAATACTTTTCAAACTGATTAGAAGTCATTTGAGGCGCGACAGTGCCAGCAATCTGCATTCGCAAAATGCCTAACAAATGGTATTTAAAGGCTCTATATCTACCATCAAGTTGCTTTTTCCTCAAGAGAGATTCTATCCGGAAAAGTGCATAAGCACTAACATAATACGCAATTGGAAAATGTCCATTAACAAATATTCTGTTTTCGACATCCTTTAAGAGAGTGCCATAATATCTACTAGCTTGATGAGCACGATCTAAAAACATTGATGCAAAGGCACGAATTTGAGTAGAGACTGTGACAATTTGAATTTTATCAGGACTATCTTCCAAATCAAGGAAAGAACGATATTGTTGTGACCGTCTTTCATAATAGAGCCGATGCTCTTGTTGAATAGCGTTGTAATATTGCTCCAGGGTTTTCTGGAAATCTGTTAATGCAGATAGTTCTTCAAGTTTTACTACAGTTTGTCTGTTAGTTGCTTTAGTTATTTGATTCTTTAAAACATCCTCAGGAGAAACAATTAACTTGATAGGAATATATACATTGTCTAATATAGTAGCTCGATTATTGAAAAGCACATGGCTAGTTTGGCATCCATTCACAATTTGAAAGCCAGTTAAATTAAAGCTATCTCCAGTCACACTTAAGTCATCCGCAACTACAGTAACTCCATTGTTTAAGAGAACAAAGGTTTCCTTTGCTTGACTTGTTAAGGTTTGCTCAATTTCCTGATTTACAGGGTTATCTCCTTGAAAATCTCGAACATTGTCATAGAACAACCCACGCAGGAGGTTACCGCTCTCATCAGTAATTAAACTTATATAGATTGAGATAGGTAAGTATCCAAGATACGATTCCTTAACTCCTGTCATTGGAGGTAAAGTGACTCTCTTAGAGAAGACTATTGTTTTGGAGAGAGCATTTTGTGCTTGACTAAAGAGTTGTTGCAACTTCTTAGCATCAATCGATTCAAAGGCAGGTAGTGTCCTAAAAATATTTAGCTCTTCAAGAGTTGATAGCTCATTCTCTATACGTGCCTTTAACTTGTCATCATCTTGCCACTTACCAGTAGTGACATAATAAAGTTTAAGCTGAGGGTTGCCACGGCGAAATATAGAGCTTTTAGTATAGATATGCCTAAGAAGTTTTTCCTTTTGGCTGAGAAGATCATTTCTTGGTAACATAGGAAACTGAGCAAATAGCTCTCTTACTCCATAAAACATATTGGAAATTTCGGCACCATCAAAGTTCTTGCCAGATTTTGCTTGAATGAAAACAAACTCTACATCAATATATTTATTAGTAGCTGCCAGGTCGTCAATTTCATCAGTTGTATTAACAAGTAGTCCATTTACGATAACTGCAACCCCATCAAGTTGAAGATCATTACCACCAGCAACATGGATGTCTTCAACTTCAAACTCATCAGCGTACTCTTTTGAGACTACACAATAGTTAACAAAATGCTCAAAAAGCACTGAGTTATCGATATCGTCTGGGAAGCCTTGCTCTTGCTTAAACGAGTTGACAAGGTTTTGAGTGACTAGATCCATGCCTATACTCAGAGATGGTTTTCCCTAGTTTACATTTTCTCACCAAAGATTTTCTAGAACGCCACTCTCTCAACAGGCAGGCTAAAACTGCGTCCTTGCAGACAATTTGAGCAGCCCCAACTCATTATTAGAGAGAAATTTTCCACATAGCATTCCAATTTAGGTGATTCGGTGGAAATCCATTAGCCTAATCATGCCTCTAAAAGTGATTTGGCTATTTTTACTCTCACTCACCTTGAACCGTTACTGCGTCTTTGGGAATGACTTGCGAGTTGTGTGGGACACATCGGATGAAGCCATTGAATCCATTGGAAAAACCTTGGAAGTTGAAGGGGCGATCGCCTGCTAACGGGCAGATCCCAGTACTTCAAGCTTGCGATCGCACGTAAATCTGTCCGCATAAAACCGCTCACTACTCCCTGAACAAGCCAAAAGTCAGGTGTGCGAGTTAGTCCTGAAACGCAGCATAGGCAGTGAGATTGCCTCCTGCCGCAGATGTATGGTTGAGCCTGTATCATTGTAAAAGTGAACTGGGAAGACCTATGAATCTGCTGGAATACCAGGCAAAAGAATTATTTCGTCAGATGGGAATTCCGGTGCTGCCCTCCCAGCGGATCGATCGCCCGAAAGATCTGAAAGGTCTCACCATCCCCTACCCGGTCGTGCTCAAGTCCCAGGTTTACATTGGTGGACGGGGGCGTGTGGGAGGCGTTCGCTTCGTCGAAAACACCATTGATGCTGTGGCGGCAGCTCAAGCGATTTTCAATTTGCCCATCATGGGAGAATATCCCAAAGCTTTACTGGCAGAGGCAAAGTATGATGCCGATCGCGAATTTTATCTGGCAGTTGTGTTAAATCGGTCTATCCGTCGCCCGGTGCTGCTGGGTTCTCAACAAGGCGGAATTGATGTCCAGGCGGCGATCGACCAGATGCAGCATGTCATTGTTGAGGGTGAGTTTTCTCCCTACTATGCCCGTCGTTTAGCTCTGAAAATGGGGCTTGAAGGCGCGTTAATGATTTCGGTTACGTCCATCTTAGAAAAGATGTACCATCTCTTTGTCCAAAAAGATCTGGATCTGATCGAAATCAATCCCCTGGGGGTTAGTCGGGGGGGAGAGGTAATGGCACTTGATGGAAAAGTCATCGTCAATGACGATGCCCTGGCGCGCCATCCTGACCTGGCAGGGTTATTTGCCATCCCAGAATCCCAGATTCCTGATTCTCTATCGGGTTTGCCCTTTGCGATCGAACCCAGTAGTCAAATTGGAATTCTCTGTAATGGAGCTGGTTTGACCATGGCAACCATGGACTTACTCGCCCAGGCAGGCGGTAAACCTGCCAGTTTTCTCAACATTGGCGGTGAAACCCAGTGGAACTCGTCTCCTGAAGTCCTGCGCCAGCGACTAGAGCAAGGCTTGGAACTGATGACTCAGTCAAAACAGGTGCGGGTGCTGTTGGTAAACCTGGTCAGCAGCCTGATTCCCTGTGATGAAATTGCTCAAGTGATTACTGCTTTTCTCAAACGCCGCATTCGAGAGCCAAGAGGAGTTAGCGAAATCAGACCTGACACGCTCATTACCCATACCCTCCGAATTCCGCAAATGGTGGTGCGGTTGGCGGGGAGTGAGTGCGATCGCGCCAAAGCCCAACTCGCGGATGCCCAGGTCACCATTGTCGATAGCCTGGATGATGCCGTAGCCCATACCATAGCCCTGACAAAATCCATTGGCAGAAATTCTTAAAGACTGTGATCTGAGTAGCAGCACGATCGCCGCTTATCCGTCATCCTGATAGTTATTCTCAACGTGAACTGACCTGTAACAGGGGACAGGGTACGGAGTATGGGCAGCATTTTAGAGTAAAGAGTTTAGATTGAAGAATTTAAGTGGAGAGTAAAGAGGTGAAGTGATAGGTTGTAGGCAGCGGCTCCCACTAGCCGCATTACCCATGTCCCTGACTCTCAAATCAAAACTTTCAAATCAAAACTCTCAACTCCCCATACCCTGCCCATTTTGGGAGAATCCTACAATTAGTCGAAGTCAGGCATAAAGTTAATCATGTATAGTTCTTATTTCTTGGATTTACTACAGCAATTCTCACTACAGCTATTTATTGACACCAGGGCATAAGGAGAGTGCATCCATGAACTTTACATCAGACAGTCGAGTGCTTGTGCAGGGAATCGCTGAGCCACTGGGTTCACTCCATGCCCCTTTGATGAAGGCATACGGTACCAACATTGTTGCTGGAGTTAGCCCTGGCTATGGAGGGCAAACCTTACAGGGAATTCCCCTGTTTGACCTGGTTGAAACTGCCGTTGCTTTAGTGGGTACGGTGGATACCAGTGTAATCTTTGTTCCGCCCTTTGAAGCTCTGGATGCGGCTCTGGAAGCGATCGCTGCCGGGATTCGCCAGATCGTTTTGATCACGGATGGGATTCCTCCCCTGGATATGGTGAGTTTGTTGAGAAAGGCAGAAGCGACAGAAACCCTGGTCGTGGGTCCGAATAGTCCGGGCATTATCGTCCCCGGTCAAATCTTGCTGGGGATTCATCCGGC
The DNA here is from genome assembly GCF_056784235.1 of Kovacikia sp. CALU 1929. Classification (NCBI taxonomy): domain Bacteria; kingdom Bacillati; phylum Cyanobacteriota; class Cyanophyceae; order Leptolyngbyales; family Leptolyngbyaceae; genus Kovacikia; species Kovacikia sp. CALU 1929. The sequence goes on along the minus strand of NZ_JBXBCF010000064.1, from coordinate 39,219 downwards.
AGAGTTTTATACCCCCGGCTCCGTTGGGCTGATTAGCCGCAGCGGAACGTTGACCTACGAAATCGCCCTGGAACTAACCCAGGCAGGCTTAGGACAGTCCATTGGGGTCAGCATTGGCGGTGATACGATCGTCGGTTCGTCCTTCCCCCAATGGCTCCAGATTCTAGACGAAGATGAACATACGGAAGTGATTGTGCTGGTGGGAGAAATTGGCGGTGACAGTGAAGAAGCCGCTGCCCATTACATTGCTGAGGCGATCGATAAACCCGTGATTGCCTACGTCGCCGGACAAACTGCCCCAAAAGGGCGGCGGGTAGGACATGCCGGAGCTATCGTTGATTCCCAAATTTCAGAATTTGGGGCTGAAATTGGCACCGCAGACAGCAAAATCAATGCCTTTGAACGGGCAAAAATCTCCGTCGCCCGTCGCCCCTCTCAAATTCCAGACCTGGTTAAAAAAGCCTTGAAGATGCCGATGAAGCGTTAGGAACTGAAACGCTTACTGACCCAGCCGATCGCACCGCTCAAAATGGCACCTGCCATGAAAATGCCGATCGCAGGCGTAAATACGGGGTCCCAAAGCTTATACCAGAGATCTAATCCAAGGGGTACGCCTGCACTATGCCCAACCAGGGCGATCGCTAACCAAAAAAAACTCAGTAGCACCAAAAATAAATTTGCCATTAAAGCTAGATTCACCCACTGGAACAGTTTATCTTTCATCGTTAACGCGCCCAAAGGTTAGTTTCACACTATCTACCAGTACAAATGGACAGGAGTTTATTCGTGCTTTAGCCTGAATCAACCCCTATCCCCCAGCACTTTATCATTCAAATTGACAAAAAACATGGCAGATCTGAAGCCAGATCTGCCATTCAAAACTGTCTATTCATCTGCGATTTCAAATGCTTCTAGTTTTTCCCAAATTCACACCTACAGGTAGCTCCAGGCTGTCTGGGTCAACATAATGACACACGGCATCATTCATACAGATGAGCGCCCAACCTGCCCGGTCAATATCCATCAGGTTGTAGGATGCTTCCTGTATGAAAAACCCTTTGTGATTGCGTGTTTCCGGTTTTATTTCAATGTTTTCCAGGATCATAAAATGCCTCCCTCCTTAAATTAAGGAAGCAAAAGAATGAAAAGCTAAAAGTATAGCTAATCAGTTAGATGACTAAATCTTATCATTGGATTATGAGAAGACTGGTTAATTTATTTGATCAAATATGTTTTTATATGAATGACTCTATTCATTGGTGACAAACCCAACCGGCTGAGGGTTGGAAGCTTCAATCGCTGCCTTGAGCGTGTGCCAGGTGAGTGTGGCGCATTTAATCCGGACCGGAAACTGGGAAACCCCTTGCATTACATTCAGTTTCCGCTGTTCTTGGGGAAACTGGTCTTTCCCCAACATCATATTTTGGAACCGCTGCACCATCTCCAATGCTTGCTCCAGGCTCTTGCCCTGCAAAGCTTCTGCCATCAAGTCTGCCGATGCCATGGCGATCGCGCAGCCTTCTCCTTCAAATTTCACATCCTCAATGCGATCGCCAGCTTCATTGAGCTTTACCGTCAGCTCAATCGTATCTCCACAGGAAGGGTTGTGCCCCTTCTGATAGCGGTGTGCCGGATCGGTTTTTCCCCGGTGGCGGGGTTTTTTGTAGCGTTCCAGAATAACTTGTTGGTAGAGGTCGCGCAGATTTTCCAGAGCCATGAATTGGAAGCGTTAACGATTGTTTATTCTTCTTCATCCTAACGAAGAAAGCTTCATCTTGAAGGAAGAGAGCAGTGTGGAAATATCGGGCAGCGTGTCAATAATCGCTAAAAAGTTACCAATCAGGAGCCAGAAGACAAGATTTCTCCTGGCTTCTGGCTCCTATGGCTGGATGACCTGTCCTCGCTACTTAGACTCAACGAAGTCAGCATCAATCACATCGTCGTTGGGGCGATCGCTCTCCCCACCAAACCCAGGCGAGGAGCTGTTGCTCGCCGCATTGGCACCATTGGCATTGGCGTAGATTGCCTGACCTACTTGCATCAAAGCCTGTTGCAGGTCACTGCTGAGGGACTTCATCTGATCGTAGTTTTCCTGGTTGGTGGCTTCCCGCAGGTCTTTCACCAGTGCTTCCACACGCTCCTTGTCGGCGGCAGGCACCTGACCATTCAGCTCTTGCAACTGCTTCTCTGCCTGGTATGCCAGAGTTTCAGCAGTATTCTTCGTGTCTACCTGTTCGCGCCGCTGGCGATCGGTTTCCGCGTTTCTTTCCGCATCTTTCACCATCTGTTCTACTTCGTTCTTGTCCAGGGTGGAAGAACCAGAGATGGTGATCGACTGAGCTTTGCCAGTACCCCTATCCTTAGCGGAGACTGACAGGATGCCATTGGCATCCAGGTCAAAGATCACCTCAATTTGGGGTACGCCACGGGGAGCCGCCGGAATCCCATCCAGACGGAAGGTGCCCAGGCTCTTGTTGTCATCTGCCATCTGCCGCTCACCTTGCAGGACGTGGATTTCCACATTGGTCTGCCCATCAGCAGCGGTAGAGAACACTTCCGACTTTTTCGTGGGAACGGTGGTATTGCGTGGAATGATCGGAGTCATCACACCCCCCAGGGTTTCCACCCCTAGAGATAGGGGAGTCACATCCAGCAGCAGCACATCGGTTACTTCCCCAGCCAGCACCCCGGCTTGAACGGCAGCACCGACCGCAACTACTTCATCCGGGTTGACCGTCAGGTTTGGTTCTTTGCCGGTAAGCTTGCGAACGAGATCTTGCACTGCTGGAATTCGAGTAGAGCCGCCCACCAGCACCACTTCATCAATATCGCCAGCGGCGAGTTTGGCATCTCGCAGGGCTTGCTCAACGGGCTTACGACAGCGATCGAGCAAATCGGCACATAGTTTCTCAAATTCTGACCGGGTCAGGGTTAAATCGATGTGCTTGGGACCTTCGGAGGTTGCAGTAATGAAAGGCAGGTTAATCGTCGTTTGAGTAGCACTGGAAAGCTCTATCTTGGCTTTTTCAGCCGATTCAGTCAGCCGCTGGAGAGCTTGCTTATCCTTCCGCAGGTCTACCCCTTCGTTGCGCTGGAACTCGGTTGCAATCCAGTCCACAATTTTTTTGTCGAAGTCGTCTCCACCCAGGTGGGTGTCGCCACTCGTCGCCTTCACCTCTACCACGCCATCTCCCACTTCCAGCAGAGACACGTCAAAGGTACCCCCTCCCAGATCGAATACCAGAATGGTTTCGTTGGTTTTCTTGTCCAGTCCGTAAGCAAGCGCGGCTGCCGTTGGCTCATTCACGATCCGCAGCACTTCAATGCCAGCGATTTTTCCGGCATCCTTGGTTGCCTGCCGCTGGGAGTCATTGAAGTAGGCAGGAACGGTGACAACCACCTGAGTCACCTTTTCACCCAGGTATTTGCTGGCATCATCCACCAGTTTCCGCAGCACTTGAGCCGAGATTTCTTCGGGTGCAAACTTTTTGCCCGCAGCGGAGCTATCTAGCTTAACGTTGCTGCCGTCCCGATCTACTTTGTAGGAAACCTGTTTCGCTTCCTCCGTCACTTCGTCATACTTCCGTCCAATGAAGCGCTTGACGGAATAAAACGTATTGGTGGGGTTCATTACTGCCTGACGCTTGGCAATTTGCCCAACCAGGCGGTCTCCATTCTTCGTAAATGCCACCACCGAGGGCGTGGTTCGTCCCCCTTCGGCATTGGCAATCACCAGGGGTTGTCCCCCTTCCATCACTGCAACACAGGAGTTTGTCGTTCCCAGGTCAATTCCAACAACTTTAGCCATTACCTCAAAACCTCTTTCAGCTAGGGATTTTCTTTATGTCTTATTGCTCCCAGCCTAATCAAAATGCGTAGAAAGACGGTTTCGGTAGGGACTCCTAAGAGACGGGGGATTTCCGTACCTGGTGACCGTTAATAATCATTCCAAACTAGAGCCAGTCATGGTGCAAATGCCTAAGATTGAAATGTTTTTGACTAGATTCTTTTTGAATGCTGTCAGTCTATTGGTTCTGCTTTGCGATTGGCGGGTCGTTTGTATTCCTGGCAGTTTTGGGCGGTCTGGATGGACCGGATTACGACATTCATTTCGACCCAGGTTTTGTCACCCACATTGATGGCGATATCGAGCTAGCCGATGCGGAAGGGCGCTCTGATGATTCCCGTTTGAACCTCATCCCCCGCCAGCCAAACCCCTGGGGGTTTCTGTGGGGCATTCTGAAAAGCCTCAAGTTCTGGACGTTTGGGCTTTGTTTCTTTGGTCTCACGGGGTTGGTGTTGTCACGTTTGGTGTTGTCACCCTTGGTGGTGGCGATCGCCGCTGTCAGTATGGGTACTCTATGTGGGGCTTTGGTTGCCGGAGTGCTTCAGGCATTGCGGCGACGACAGGTTGATAGCCTGGTCCGCTCTCCTGACCTGGTGGGGTTAACGGGAACGGTTGAGCTTCCTTTTGATGCAAATAGTCGAGGAAAAGTCCGGTTGCTGGTGAAAGGGACGATGGTGAATTTCACTGCCTATACCGATGAGGTAGAGGAATTGCACCAGGGTGAGCGGGTGTTGGTCGTGGGGACGGAGCAAAACCGCCTCTGGGTGGTGTCTGCCGATAGTCTCGATAGGTTGCCTGAGCTTCCTGGTGAACGCCCTTTTGAATGACAACAGCCCGGTTCATTCTTACTCCATCTGGTTTGACCGGAATTTTTTCAATCCGTTTTGTATGGATTTATCATGTACAACTCCACTGTCGATATAGAACCTAAATTTGTTACCCGTCTGGAGCAAGATGAGGTCGTGGTTCAGGTTGAACAGGTGAATGCTGAACCCTATCCCACCGTCCAAAAAATGGAGGTCGGGTCATTAGCGGCAGCCCTCCCCTTTGCCCTGACTGTTTTTGGTGCAATCCTGGCAATCTGGTTTATCAGCAGTTTTATGAAAATCTGCAACCCGAACGAGATTATGATCCTGTCCGGTCGCAAGCACCGCACGAAGGATGGTCAGGAAGTGGGCTACCGGGTGATTTTTGGTGGTCGCACAATTGTGATTCCCATCCTCGAAACGGTTGAACGGATGGATCTGACGACCATGCCGGTTCCGGTAGAAGTGAAAAACGCCTACTCCAAGGGCGGTACCCCGCTGCACATTCAGGCGATCGCCAATGTCAAAATCTCTGGCGATTCCGAGATTGTGGGAAATGCGATTGAGCGCTTTCTCCGCCGCGATCGGGCGGAAATTGCCTCCGTTGCACGGGAAACCCTGGAAGGGAACCTGCGGGGTGTTGTTGCCCTGCTCACGCCAGAACAGGTGAACGAAGACCGGCTCAAGTTTGCTGAACGCATTGCCCAGGATGTCTCGCGTGATCTGGTGAAACTGGGTTTGCAACTGGATACGCTCAAAATTCAAAGCGTGACGGATGATATGGACTATCTGCGATCTATTGGACGCAAGCAGATCGCCCACATTGTCCGGGATGCCGAGATTGCGGAAGCGGAGGCTCTGAGTCAGGCAGAAAAGATCGTTTCAGAGTGTCAGCAGCAAGCAGAGGTGGCAAAGTCCCAGGCATTGGGGATTATCCAGCAAAAGCAGAACGAACTCCGCAAGATCAAAGCCGAACTGGAACAGCAAGCCCGCTCTGAAGAAGAACGCACCATTGCCGCCGAGAAAGAAGCCAGAGCCAGGGCAGAGCAGCAGTTTCAAACGGTGCGGGCAGAACTGGAACGCCTGCGGTTAGAGGCGGATAAGGTGCTGCCAGCGGAAGCAGACAAGCAGGCAAAAGCCCTTCAGTCGCGAGGGTCGGCGGCGGCATTGGCAGAAAACGCGAAAGCCTCGGCAATGGTCAACGATATGCTGTCGAAGGTCTGGCAAAAAACAGGGGTAGATGCCTCTGAACTGTTTTTGATTCAACAAATTGAGATGGTGCTTCAGGAAGCTGCAAAAATTCCCAAACGAGTGCATCTGGAGCAGGTAAACGTCATCGACAATGGTGACGGCAAATCTCTAACCACGTTGGTCAATGTCTATCCCGAAATTGTGCGTCAGTTTCTCCAACATGTGGATCAAACCCTGGGAATTGATGTAGCTACCACCTTGAATCGGCAAAACGGGCATCGGGACAGCCATTGAAGCCAGGGGTGACGGTCAACCATTTCGGTTTGAAAGGGAATTAGGGATTATTTCATCATTTGGGAGGAATCCATGTTTGAGGCGATCGCTGCCTTACTAGCCATTTTGGGCGTTGGGACAGGGGCTGGGGTCTTTGTGATCCACAACCTCTACTACATCTGCCAGCCCAATGAGATTTTGATCTTTGCCGGAAGCACCCGTGAATTATCTGATGGTCGCAGGGTGGGCTATCGCCTGGTTAAGGGCGGCAGCAGCATTCGCGTACCATTGCTGGAACGAGCGCTCCGCATGGATCTGAGCAATATGATTATTAATCTGCGGGTGTCTAATGCCTATTCCAAGGGCGGCATTCCGTTGACTGTGGAAGGGGTTGCAAACATCAAAATTGCTGGGGAAGAACCCGCTATCCATAATGCGATCGAGCGTCTGTTAGGTAAGAACCGCCAGGAAATTGAGCAGATGGCAAAGGAAACCCTGGAAGGCAATTTGCGGGGTGTGCTTGCCAGTCTTACCCCTGAGCAGGTGAATGAAGACAAAATTGCCTTTGCCCGCAGCTTGCTGGATGAAGCTGAGGACGACCTGGAAAAGTTGGGGTTGGTGCTGGACACGCTTCAGATCCAGAATATTTCGGATGATGTCCGCTATCTTGACTCGATTGGTCGTAAACAGCAGGCAGACTTGCTCAGAGATGCCCGAATTGCCGAAGCGAAGGCAAAAGCGGAATCGGCGATTCAAACCGCTGAGAATCAGAAGATCACTGAACTCAGCCGTCTGGATCGGGACATCGGAATTTCCCACGCGGAAGCCGAACGTCGGATCACCGACGCGATGACGAAGCGAGAGGCGGTAGTTGCCGAAGCGATCGCCGAAATTGCTTCCGAACTTGCCCGGATTCAGGCAGAAGTGCCCGTGCAGCAGGAACGGCTCAAGCATATTGAGCAACAACTTCAGGCAGATGTGATTGCTCCAGCAGAGGCGGAGTGCAAACAAGCGATCGCCCGCGCCCAGGGGAACGCTTCCCGCATCATTGAAGACGGCAAAGCCCGCGCGGAAGGAACGCTACGTCTGGCAGAATCCTGGAAAACGGCGGGTACAAATGCGCGTGACATTTTCCTGCTCCAACGACTGGAAACCCTGCTGCAAACCTTAACTTCCGCTGTACCTGATATTAATGTGCAGAACGTAACGGTTGTTAGCCCGAACCAGAGCAGCAATGCCATCAAAGCTGCCAGCTTCCTTGAGCAGTTGAAGCAAACCACAGGAATTGATGTGGCAAAAGCGGTAAAAAACCTGTCTGAGCCAAAACCGGAGCCGTTACCACCATCGTTAGAGGATCTGGATCTGGATAACCTGGTTTGAAGGGGCGGTTTCCCTGACAGATCGCCGTGGCTGAAGCGAATTGGTTCCTGACACCTGATACCAGTTCAATATCAGTTTGTACTGAACAAGGGGCTTAAGCCCCTTGTCTACCAGGCTTTCTTCTGTGCAGCTTCAAAGAGAATTGGTATGACACCTAAGCACCCGTTACACAACTTGTTGCAAAAATCTGTGAAATGGCAGAGGAAGGGGAATATTGTTTTACAATTCTTGAAGTTGATGTGAATAAATCTAGTCGATTAGATCGGCTTGATTTGGTTAGTCATAGAGAGTCATAAAAAGAAATGGATATCAAACTAATTCTGCCGGTATTCACCGCTGTTTTTATCGTCGCCTGTCTGTTCTTCGGGACGCGGAATGGGTTTTACGATTCCGACAACTATCACGGTAATGGGTCGGCTCACTAAACGATGGTTTAACCTTCGTGACCGAGCTAGAGTGTTTAGCGTATGGCGTTGAACAGGCAGATGAAGGAGTTTGCCTGATGCTTCGCATGGGTCCCTATCGGGTCATGCTGGATTGTGGTTTGAAGAACCTGTCTCCCCTCGCTTCTAGAAAGGCAGTTCCTCCAGCCGACCTGGTGCTGTGTAGTCATGCCCATGCTGACCATGCCAGAGGATTGCTGGAACTTCACCGCGCTTTTCCCCAAATTCCCATCTATGCCAGTGAAGTGACTGCCCAACTTTTACCTCTCAACTGGCTGAAGGAAGATTTAACCCAGCTTCCCCGCCTATGTCAGGCACTTCCGTGGCGCACGCCGGTTGAATTTTTAGATGGACTCAGCGCCGAACTTGTCCCTGCCGGACATTTGCCAGGAGCGTCCGCCATCCTGTTGACCTACACACCAACGGGTGGCTCACGCCCATACCGGGTGCTCTATACAGGTGATTTTTTTCTGTCGAACTCGCGTCTGGTGGAAGGGTTGCCCTTAGAAGAACTGAGAGGATTTTCACCCGATGTCTTGATTGTGGAAGGAACCTTTGGTACAGCCCGTCATCCCCACCGCCGCCAGCAAGAAAATCAACTGGCAGAACGGATCAGTCAGGCGATCGCCATCCGTCAGCCCATCCTCCTGCCGACTCCATCCCTGGGGTTAGCTCAAGAACTGCTGTTGTTGCTACGCAGCCACCACAATTTCACAGGACGTGACATTGATATCTGGGTAGATCCAAGCGTGGCGACTTGCTGCGATGCCTACCTGGCTATCCTTCGCCACCTTCCCCCGGCTGTGCAAAACTTTGCCCGGCACCAGTCCCTATTTTGGGATGAAAAAGTTCGCCCCAGAGTCCGTCGGCTTGCGCCCCATGAGGCGCGATCGCTCCAGGCTCCCTGCATCGTTCTGGCAGATGAAACCACTGACCTGAGCCAGTACTACCAGTTCAACCCGGAAGACTGGCTAGTTCTGGTTCCCCAGCAGCCCCACCGTCATGTCAGTGAGGTCAGGGGGGTCAGACGTAACAACCCTGACAGGCTTTCCACTTCCCAGCCAGCTAAAAAAGAGAAACAAGAGTCGGGAGAAATTATTTTACCTGCTGTTGAAGTGTATCTACTGGCGCAGCATTGTGACAGTCCGGGTACCACTCAACTGATCCATAATTTGCGTCCTCAGCATGTGGTCTTTGTCCACGGCTCCTCCCCCTATCTGGCAGACCTGACCGGGCTGGAAGAATTGCACAACCGCTATCATCTGCACTCGCCAAGTGCAGGTAGCCTGGTAGAACTCCCAATTGGCGAAACCTTTTTGCAGCCTGCGGCACCGGAAACTAATTACGAAGGTGAACTCACTGAACTGGATACCGTCGTCACCATTACCTTACCCAATGCGGTTACCGCCGATCCTCGCTGGAAAAACCTGTCAGACACGGGACTGATTGAAGCGCACTGGCAGGGAGAAGAACTGGTACTGCGAGGTTTGCCCCAGCGAGAACTCCTGCGCCAGGGCGGCGATCGCCTGGTTGACTGGGTGGATGCCAACTCTCCTCTGCGCCAAAGCTGTGCCAACTGTCGTTACTTCCGGGGGCAACGCTGCTGGAACCCTAACTCTCCTCTGTACGAGTTTAGGGTCACACCCGATGGCTTTTGCCCTGCATTTGAACCCTTGCGTGAAGGAGTAGGGGGGGAGGAGTGAAGGGGGTGGATGGGTGGATGAGTGGATGATCCACATACCCATACCCCCGTGCATCATTGCCCCAAAATCTGGAGAATCTGGGCATCGTCGTCTGTTGGATTGCAGGGATTGTCCACGATGGTTGAGGAACCAGCAGCACTGCGATCGCCTCCAGGGTTAGAGGCATTCCGGTTGGGGGGGCAGGCAGACGTAGAGGTTTGATTCTCAAATTGCTGCTGAACAGACTGGGCATCCACACTAGACTCAAACCGGGCAACATTTGACCCACTATCGCCGGTTCCGGTCGTACCTCCCACTGTCCCCCCACCAGTAGTGCCGCCTCCAACAGTGCCCCCTGTTCCTCCGGTTTCTGTCCCCGTGGGAATGCGGGTTGGGTCAAAGGGCTGGTTCTGCAAAGAAGTCACCAGGGTTGCATCTCCCTGCCCCCGGACGATCGCACCAACTGCTCCACTCAACGTTTCTGGAAAGGTGCCTGCTGGAAACAGGGTCGAAAAGTTGTCAAAACTGCCCGCCGGGTCGTCACCGGGACCAAATACCGTAATCGTATGGTCATTATTGGGACCAACCACGAATTGAGCCTCTGGAATATTGCCCGTTCCTTCAATTTGCACCTGCCCACTGCCGACTGTTCGGAGTTCGCCCCCATGCCGAATGCGGATCGGAGCCGGACCCGAATCAGGGCTGGCAGATAGGCTGGTAGGTAAATCCACAAACACCTGCCTCACTCCATCCACTAAACCCTGATCAACCAGGGATTGGGGGTTTCCCCTCGAAAGAAACTGGATCAGATCGGCATCTTCAACCGGGTCAAGCACCAGCCGCAAAAAGTTGGTGAATGAGTCCGTTGCCCGGAAATAGCGAGCAGCCTCAATGTTGATGCCTCCCCCGCCCGCAGAGATGGTTCTTACAATCACGTCTCCTGTGGTGGCGGTCAGGCTAACGGAACTGGTGTTGCCAAATCCACCGCCTGCCGAAATTCTGCCGGTATTGATAGCGTTGCCAGCGATTTCTACACTGCCATTGACTAATAGAGAACCGACGGTATTGATGTTTCCGGTTGTAATGTCAGCCCCAAAGATACGGATATCCCGGTCATTCGTGCGAATCGTATCATCAGAGTTCATGGAGAAATTGCCAACTCCATTGGCATCGGCATCTGTCCGGAAGGTAATGGAACCCCGATTCGTTGCATCGCCCCCCAGTAGAGCAGGAATTTCCAGCGTACCGCCCGCTAGAGGCTCGATTGTAATATGGTTGCTGGCTTCCAGCAGGATGTTGGCAACCGTACCCATCCCCTCCAATTCAGATTGATAAATGATGGAGGGAATGGGGTCCCCGCTTGTCACCTGCCCATTGTTGCCGAGGGCATTGTTACCAAAAGCATCGGTGGCAATTCCATTGTCATCCCCATCCCCGGCACCACTCCGGATCAGAATGTTCTCTGGGTCGAGCAGTAAGGTGCCAGGAGTTCCTGTGGTAGAGCGCAGATCAGCCGTTCCCCGGTAGTTCAAAGTCCGCTTGCCAGAAACTTCGGCAAAACCACCACTACCACCCTCGATGCCACCCCGCGCTGTAATCGAACCATGAAAATTCGTGGTATGGTCTGCCCAGACAATGACCCGCCCGCCATTTCCCTGCTGGATGGCATCTGCCTGGATGGTTGAGCCTGGACTGACATAGGTCAATTGGGCGTTGGGACGAGGTCCCTGTCCCCGATAGTCGCCGCCTACGAGAACGGTGCCGCCGCCGCTGTTGCCAGAAGCATTCAGGCTAGCATTGACCACAGCAACCCGATCGCCCAAGACCTGAACGGTGCCACCGACCTGCCCCGCTGCCACTGTGGAAACATTCACCTGTCCTGAAGCAATGGCAGTACCAGCCCGTGGCGTAATTCGCAGCCCTGACCCCGCCAGGGAGATCGTGCCATCGGCATGAACAATGGTTCCTGTGGCATTGCCACTGCTGCCCCCTGTGAGCAGTTCTGGTAAAGAGGGAATGGGTTGATCAAAGGGCTGGGGAGTGGTGCCAGCCGTGGGCAATGGGCGCACCTCTAGACTCAACAGTTCTCCCGGTTGGCTGATGCGAACCAGACGTTCGCCAGGAACAGCCGCGATCGCCACCTGTCCACCCGATGCCGACAATGTTCCCGTATTGACCACCATCCCACCCAGCAGGATCAAGCTCTGTCCTAGACCCACTGCCAGATTTCCGGCATTCACGATTGCCCCTGGTTGCGGCATGGTAAAGGCAAAGGTGTTAGGACTCCCAACCAACGAAGCATAGTCATTGCTGCCCCTGGCGCTGAACCATCCCCCACACCCGCCACCTGACACCCCACACCCCAAGCCAACCCCGTTGGCAGTCGTTGCCATAAACGACCCTGGCACATTCAAACTGGCATTGGCACCAAAGATAATGCCTGCCGGGTTCATCAAGTACAGGTTGGAGTTGCCACCTGTGACCTGAACCAGCCCATTGATGACAGAGGCATCCCCGCCAGTAACGCGCCCCAGAATGTTTTGAATCGCAGGATTGGCCAGGAAATTGGCAATCTGTCCCTGACTCAGCCCAAACTGCTGAAAGCTATGGAACAGATTGGCTCCTGCCCTGGTGCCACCTGTGATATTAAAGGCACTGCCACTCTGATTGATGAGTGTATTGGTACCGTCGGGAGCAGCGGTAAGGGGGACTTGTGCCTGAGATGGGAAAGTGTGGGCGATCGCGCTTACCAGCAGCAGTCCACTGACCATGCCTTGCAGATAGTTCATAGGAGCCTCGAACAACGTAACTGATGTAACAGATTCAATAGCTTGAAGACGATTGAATCGGTGAGCCTGCCCCTGATTGTGAAAGATATACCTGCTTACTATTGATCCGACTCTCACACCTTAGTCTGACGAAAAAATCTAGACTCTGTCGCTATCTTACGCGGTTACTTAATTAATCGATAAATTCGGCTGGGTCCACCGTAGTAGCCATCGAAGTCGGTATTGGACTGCCAGCGGAAACTGCCTCTGGAGGAAGAGTTTGACAGGACTGTGCGACAGCCATCGTCCAACCCAACCCCAATATGGGCATCGCCATTGGCAACAACCAAGTCACCCGCCTTTGCTTCAGCCCTGGAAACTTCTTTCCCGCGACCGCTGCATAGGGCATTCACTAGAGAAGGAACATAGTTTGGGTTGTCACCCAGGGGCGGAATGCCAGCCTGGGTCAGTACCCGGTTGAGGGACCAGGCACAGGCATTGTTCCCACCATCGGGTCCATCGGTGGTACACATGCCAATCAAGCTTTGGGCAGCCGATGCGATCGCCCGATTAAAATCCTGACTCGCTTTACTAGCGTCACTACTACTCTGGCTGATTTCCTTGGGGCTGATTTCCTGCGGACTGATTTCCTGCGGGCTGGTGCGAAGGTTGATCTCCCTAAAATACACTTCAGCCGTTTGGGCACCGATGACTCCCCGATAGGGGACCGCATTCCCCAAACGGTGCTTTTCTTTGAAAGCATTAACGCCCGTTTCTGACAGGTCAAACCCCTGGTCTTTGCAGAGTTTGAGGAATGCCGCCAATGTCCCCGGACCAATCACACCGGGTCTGCCCAGCTTCATGAATTGCTTTAACTGATCAACCTGATCAACCCGCAAATTCGCCAAAATGGCAAAGGCATTTTTTTCCTCAACCGTCAGTTTGTTGAGATCGATGTTTTCAACGGTGGCGGTAGACATAAATTTAACCCCATTTTTGGAACTCAAAATCAAGCCAGTCAGTCCGTTTGTAGTGACGACCTGTTTGAGAAGATAAATCAAACCTGGGGGCGATCGCAGTTTTCAATACCAAATTTAATTTTTTAAGAAGATTTGGAAGCAACAGAATTTCTACTGGAGTGGATAGGCGGAACCTTGCTGTACATTGACAGATTCAGCCCGATCTACTGACAGCAGGGTAATATCTTGCGGTACCGAGTGGCGATGCCCTCGATCCAATCCCACGGTTCTCTCTTAAACTGGCAACAGCAATTCTTTCGACTTTGGCTCAATCGGAGCCGACAGCGCCTCTTCCAGATCTGCCCGTCCCAATCGCTGTTCCAGAATATTCATCACTTCGCGCCCAAAGTCGTTGGGATTTTGCCTCCAGGCTTGCAGGCACACTTCCCCAAAGAGAGAGCCAAGGGGTTCCGGGTTCCACAGCAACTTGTTGACCGTCCAGGGAGTAATATTCATCGGGTCATAACCGGGCTTCAAAATCTTCTGATCAAAAGCATATTTTTCCAGGTGGGTGTGGGGTTGCAAGCCAATGAAAAAGATGGCTGGCTCGACCTTGTCTGCTCCAAAAATGCTTTCTAGCGCCCGGTGGTAGGCGATCGTCTGCCGAATCGTGTCAAAGGTTTCGTCAATCACGTTAAAGGAATAGTTGACGGATACCAGATCATTGAATCCGGCAGTTTTGAGATCTCGGCAGTTTTGCAGAACAGTACGCAGGTTATAGCCCATCCGCATTTTGCGGACTAACTCTTGCGAACCGCTGGTGATGCCAATCTCAAAGTAATTCATGCCGGTTTGCACCATCAGATCGCATAATGCCGGTGTCAGATTGTCTGCCCGAATGTAAGCTGCCCAGTGGATGTCTTTCATTCCTGCATCCAACACCTTTTGCAGCAGTTCCGCCACATCATCCATATACTTGCGTGCTGGAATCAGTTGAGCATCGGTAAACCAAAAATTGCGAATACCGCGATCGTAGAGTTGGCGCATTTCGGCAACCACTTCATCGGCTGGATTAATCCGCACCTGCTTGCCTTCAATCACCGTGTAGATGCAATAGCAGCAGTTATGGGGACAGCCACGCTTGGTTTGGACTCCCACATAGAAGTCTTCCGCTTGCAGGTAATACTCAAACTCGTGCCAGATGGTTTCGATGTAGTCGTAATTGCAGGCTGTTTTTTCAATGGGTGTGGGGGTTTCGTGGATCATGCGATCGCGCGGCTTCGTTTCCCCCACGACATAACATCGCTCATCCCAAAAATCCTTACCATGCAACAGCTTTTCTAACAGCGCTTCCCCTTCTCCCACAGAAATAATTGTCCCTGTGGGTAAGCTTTGCCCAAGTTGCTCATAGAAGACACTAACCGCTCCACCGCCAACCACCGAACGGACTTCCGGGTGATACTTTTGCGCCCGCTTCATACCCCGCTTAATCAAGCCCAGGTTGCGCCACAGTTCGCCGTAATATCCCTTTGCTACACGCACCAGACCCAACGCACCCCGTAGCTTGACTAAAGGATTACGAGCATAGAAAAACTCAAACGTATACTGAAGCGGGTTTCCACCCCGTCCACCAACGGGAGCGTAAATTTGAATATCGCGCCAGGAAAAGACAAGCAGGGTTGGACGAAACTCATCAATACAGGCATCCAGTGCTGAGGCGTAATCAAGCGGCGGTACGGTACCCAGGTCAAAGATGCGTTGGTCCAGGTCTGGAAATACTTTATGTACGTGATCTGCCAGATAAACCACCCCAATTGGAAAAATTGGGTTACACGGGAGACGAACGTAGAGAATTCGGTTAGCCACGGATCCCACTCTTATCGAAAATTCTGAAACCATTTTTCACATATCTTTACGATACCACCGTCTTTCAATTGCGGGGGGATGCAGTGGGAAGGTGAGGCGGGAGAGGTGAGGCGGGAGGGGTGAGGCGGGAGGGGTGAGGAAGGTCATTTTTCAATTTGGGGAAGGGGAAAATATATACCTTGCGGCATAGGCTGACTTGGGTCGGTTGGTAATCGGATTTACAGCGGATGGGATCGCGGAATGTTAGCTTTGGGGAGTCTCTTGTAATTTCGGGGTAGCTCCTTTATGGCTCAGATTTTTGACCCCTTACCATCGGATAGCGTTAGCAAGAAAATCATTTGCTGCTATGTAAACGCAACCAGCCGAATTCAGATTATTCGGATTACTAATATCCCTGGCTGGTATTTCGAGCGGGTCGTGTTCCCAGGACAGCGTCTTGTGTTTGAGTCAATGGCAGAAGCCATGCTGGAAATTCACTGTGGAATGATGGCGAGTGCCATTTTGTCGGATACAATTCCCTGTTCGCGATTGAGAGTGCATGATGAAATCCTGTCGTCTCTCGATGAGGATGAGCAACAGCAACTTGAGGAGAAAAATGACGGAAAGGAACCGGAGGTTAAGACAGTGGTCAAACCCGCCGTTGTGGCTCAGTGATTTTGTGTGACTCCCTGAGCACTGGTTCCCTGACAATGGCTAATTAGTTGAGATAACAATTTAGGTTTGGTTAATTTCCCTGGCATAACTAAGGTTCCTTTAGATCAAGACGTTTAATTCGCCTATTTCTTTCGGTTAGTCCCATTCACCCAACTCGGAAGTCCAATACTGTACCAGGTGTGAAATCTGGGTACGGCGGGCTTCAAAGGTCGCGGCGACCCAGATAAATGCTACCCCCAGAGCAATTCCAAGTGCCCACAGCAGCATTGGGTTATCTCTGTTAAACAGCCATAGCTGTCGCAAGACCTGAATGATAAAAGCTAAAGTGCCAATGTAAAGGAATGCCCGTATCCGTAGCAAAATTCCTGCAAAGACGAAGCTGAGCATCAGCGCGGTACTCATCAGGCTAACGAGGATCGGTGGAATGCCCTGGATTCCCACCTCCGCCTGATAGATTGCAGTGAGACACAAAAGAACCGTAGCTAAACTGCGAAGCAGGTGACGTTTGTCTCTCTCCGTGGGCGATCGCAGTCCGGGATCAATCTGTGCCACATACAGGAGCGATGCACTGATCAGCGCGGCGTACCACAGTGGCTCGGTGACACTGTACTGGTTCAGTAATCTCAATACTGCCCAGTTTGCCAGTAGTACCCCAATATAGCTGAGCCGCACCTGTCTTTCTGATTTAGCTAACCAGGCATAGAAAGCGGCACCAATCAACAAACTTTGAATGGTGCTGCCCCAACCCGTGAGTAAAATCACAACCGCCGGTAACATTGCCGCTGACCTGCGCCAGGGTGTCCGGTGCCAGCCCCAGGACTGCCAGGGTAACTGGTAAAGCAGACAGGCAACGAGGGAGGCGATCGCGCTGCCCCACTCAATTAACACCTGATTGGGCAATAGCAAATAAAGCCCATAGGCGAGGGTGATCAACCCTTCGAGAATGCCAGCGTAGGTCCAGAGGAAGGGTGCGGGATGTGGGGGGTAGGGTTGTGGGGTATCGAGTTGCCTGTCCCCATTGCCCATTGCCCATTGCCTATTGCCTATTCTCTGGTTGCCCATCGCCAAGGCATAGATGAAAAAAATCGTCGCTATTCCAACCCACCACCATTCACCAGTAGGACTGGGGGAGTTGAACAGTGCCCAGAGGAGAAACAGGTTTCCCACTGCCCAATGCAGGTGGGCGATCGCCTGTAGCTCCAGGGTAGTCAGGCGCAAGTAGGGAGTCAGCCAGGGCAGAAGTAAACAGAGGGCGATCGCCCAAAAAGCTGCCAGTGCTGCCATCAACACAATGCCGTCTCCTGGACTGCCTCCCGTTATTTGAGAAAGCTGATAGACCAGCAGTTCATAGGTTCCAAAGGAGAAAGCCAGAATCGCCAGGTAGGTCAGTGGTTTGAACTCCGGTTGCCGTCGCCCAATGCCGATTCCCACCAGAGCCGCTGCCAGGGTGTAAAGTCCTGTCCTGGCTGTGAATTCCCGGTGTGCAAGTAGAAACCCCAGGACTGCATAGAGTAGAGGAATCAGGTGGAAGGATAAAGGATGTAAGACTCTGCCGTTTCCGAAGGGTAGGAGGAAGACGGAACGGAGTCCTGCATCTTGTCCTGAGTCTTGTGTGCTGAGTGCTGAGTTTCCCTCTCCCCTGCTCCCCTGCCCCTCTGCTCCCCTGCTCCCTTGCCCTATCCACCAATCTCCCAGAAGCTGAGTTCCCAGTCCCAGTCCCAGGTTGACGATCGCCAGGGTGTCGAGCGATCGCCCGGTGAGGGCAACGATACCCATGACAAAGAGTTCCAGGCTCCAGGCAAGCAGGTAGAAACCGCTGTTAAACACCGATTGCCAGGTTCGATAACCGATTGCCAGAAACAGCAGCGTAGCGGCTGAGACATATAGCCAGTGGGCAGAGTCAAACCCCAGGTAAAGAATCAGATTGGTCAGCGTTAGCATCAACAGGCTGAGTCCGCTGAGGGCGATCGCCCAACCATCGGTTGCCTGACGATACAGTTCTGCCAGGGCAGTTCTACGGCGTAAGAATATTCCTCGCAGGAGCCAGAGAACCAGAATGGCGATCGCAATCAAATTAATCGCCAGTTCAAAGGTCAGATTCTCACCCAAGATTTCCCAGGTCGTGGCGGCGGTAAACGCTAAGGCAAAACCAACAGTCAGGGCAGCCGCCAGCCAGTGCTGTAACCGTCGAGTGTTGAAACCCATCAAAACAGTAGCGGCACCCAGACCAATCAACCGTTCACCACTGGAGCCAAATGTAAGGAGTTGAACCACCACCAGTCCGAATACGCTTAACCAGCCCGCCAATCCTGACGATGGAAAACCTCTTCGATAGGTCAGCCCCGTAAGCGCCAGTGGTGTCAACAACCAGGCAACACTCCAAAGATTGCTACCCTCTTGCTGCATCCCTTCCCATAGAAACAGATAGCTAATAGCCGCCAGGATTAAACCAAAGTGCCATGCACTCTGCCGCCATACTTCTACCCTCTCTGCTTCTACGGTTTCCCTTGCTCCTGCCTCTCCCCTCTCTCCTCTCCCCGCACTAAACCCCCACTCCACCAGCACCCCAACCAATAGTGCGATCGCCCAATGATGCAGGCTGAGGTTAGGAAAGAAGTAACGGATACCAGCGGCGATCGCGACTAACCCGGTTCCATGCGTCAGGTAAACCAGAGAGAGTTCTGGCTGTTTACGATTACGGATGACGGCAACTAAAACGAAGGTAGACAGGGTCAAATTCACCAACCGCACCAGGGGATTACCTGCGCTCAAGATAGCCAGGATTAGTCCCAGTCCCAGAGCCAGCGTCTCTGCCTGTTTTGCCAGTGCCGGTTGCTGCCAGTACCGGAGACGAAATGCCAGCCCGACTGTTAGCAGCAGATAGGGAAAAAACCAGAGTCCTGCCAGGGAGAGCGGCATGGCTTCTGCTCCAGCCAGTTGAATCGAGCCATTAACTAAGCGCTGTTGCCAGTCTGCTGGCATCACCCGCCACAGCAACCAGAAGGCTTGTAACCCCACCAAAAAGCCCGCTGTCAGATACTGCACCTGACCAGAACGCCACAGATAATCTGCCAGGAGCCACAATCCTAAACCACTGATGGCGATCGCCTGCCAGGGGGGTGTATCCATTACCGCTACCAGCCATCCCACCACAAGTAGCACCGTACCCACTCTCGCCCAATCTGCCCGGTGAATATCTTTTCGGGATAGCCAGCACAGCAACCAACCACAAATTCCCGCTGCCAGCCCCAGTTGGGTAACTGGAACCTGAACCAGAAAAATAGCCCTGCCAATCAGCAAAAGGATGCCAAAGGCAACGGCGATGAAGCCATAGGGGAGGGGTTGCGCGGGAGGCGGAGGGATTGAGGAGATGGGGAGATGGGGGGATGGGGGGATGTCTCCTTGGCTTCCCTGCTCCCCTTCAAACTCCGCTTCCTCCGCTCCCTCCGCTCCTTCTGCTCCTCTGCCCCTCTGCCCCTCTGCTCCTCTGCTCCTCCGCCCTTCTACCTGATCCTGATAAGCCAGCGACAGAGAGGCTCCCACTGTGCCCAGGTAGGTCGCAACCAGGGGAAACCCTTCCCTGCCCCAGCCCCAGTGCAGCCAGCTTAAGGCGATCGCGGTTCCAGCGACCAACCAGGTATTGCCAGGTTCATTGGAGGTAGGTTTGAGTGAGAGGATGGTGATTGTAGTCAGGCAGAGAGCAGCGATCGCGGCAACGGTTAGCCCATAGGTGCTGGTCAAGAGACGAAACCCATCCATCATCCAGAAGTTAACGGGAATAATCAGCAACGTTGTGATCTGCAACATCCGGCTGGTCAAGCGCAGGGCAGGGCTTTGTTTGGTCAGAATGGTTGTGACCCAAAATGCCAGGGTGTAGCCCAACAGAATCAGGTATTGCCCAACTGGAGAAACATTTCGCCACTGACTCGCTGCCAGCACCCCAGAGGACACCACCACCATGAACACACCCAGAAATAGCAGCCACAGCACGCTAATCTCTGCCATGAAAGACTGCATCGCCCGCGCCAAGCGATTTGCAGGACGGGCAGGCACAGCTTCTGCGGGTGGGGAAGACGTTTCTAATAAAAAGTCGTCTACAAATGGACTGCGGAAGCCATCTTCTGTTTGGCTCTGGGCTGACAGAGATTCCCGCAAAGGACAGCTCAACTGTTCTTGGCAAATTTGTTGCACGACTTCATCTGACAGCAGCCCCAGTTGCAACCAGATATCTAACCCTTCCAACAATGCTGGATGAGACGATCGCACAACCAATTCCAGAATGATTGGGTGGTCAGAAGGGGATGCCATCAGTTGGTTAGTGCTTTAGTGAGACAAGACAATTCTGTTGTCAGTCTCTCACGATGGTAGCGTTATGCTACAGATCCTTAAATTCCTACAAATCGGGCTTGCGCATGACCCTCAGGAACTTGGTGATCTGTCCCATGACCTCCAGGCTGATCAAATATCGATCCAGCGTGAAGCGGTAGTAAATTTTGCTGGAGCCTAGCTGGCGAAATTCTGGAAGTTCTTGAAGCTGGTTGAGGTTGAAAAAATCTTGAAAAACAAACTGCTGAATCATGGCTCTGGCAGCAGGCTCCAGTCGCTTCAGATCGAGTAAGAAGGCACGTTCGTAACGAACCTCATATCTAAAAGCAGGCGGCGTTTTCTGGATTAAGGATTGCTTTGTGAGGTGCATAGAAAGTTCGGGAAAAAACTAGATCAATGACAAAAACTGCAAAGCTTCCTCACGAGTAAAGGTGTCTCCAGGCTTAAGCGATTGCTTAGATGCCTGAATTGCCCGCTGCATGTAAAGGTCGTAACAGAGGTCTGCCAGTACGTTCCACATATCAGCCAGTTCTTCATCGGATAGCTGGTCAATCAAGAGATGCAACCGATTTCTAAAAAGCTCCATATCACCCAGCCAAACAAACTGCTACGCTTCATTTAGAGTTCCCCAGATAGCCAAAAAATATAGCAATTAATTCCTCTCTCCGCGCCGACCCCGCGTGCCTTTCTCCCTCACCTCATCCTACGGGAATGCCAGAGGCGAACACTCCTCACTCCTCACTCCTTCCTTACGTCTCCCTGCCATGCTGACTTCTGACAAACCCAATTTCCTGACGGATAGCCTTAAAGTTCGCCGCGATCGGTTAGCGAAACTCGTTAACTTTCCGGTGGTTCTGTGGTCGGGAATTGGTAGCCCGCGAAATTTTCCAGCCAATCCCTATCCATTTCGGGCAAGCAGCCATTTTCTTTACTTTGCCGGTCTGCCCCTGGAAAATGCCGCCATTCGGCTAGAAGCTGGGCAGCTAGAACTGTTTATGGATGAACTGGGTCCAGACGTTACCCTATGGCATGGTGAGTCCCCCAGTCGGCAGGCGATCGCTGAGATGATTGGGGCAGCGGGTGCTTATCCTACTGTCCAGTTGAAAGGGAAGACCGAGGGAGCGGCAACGATTCCGACTCAGGATGCCGCCACCCGACTGATTCAGTCCCACTTCTTAAACCGGATGCTGACCCCAATTCATGATTTGCAGGGCATCGATTTGGAATTGGCAAAGGCGATCGCTATTCTGCGCCTGACCCAGGATGTGGCAGCTCTAGTAGAGATCCGTCAGGCAGTGGCAATTACGGTGGAGGCACATCAAGCAGGGATGGCAGCGACCCGCCATGCCAGAACCGAAGCTCAGGTGAGGGGGGCGATCGAAGGGGTGATCATGGCGCACAATGCCACAACTGCCTACTCCAGTATCGTGACGGTTCACGGGGAGGTGTTGCATAATCACCAGTATCACCATTCCATTCATCCTGGTGACTTGCTTTTGGTTGATGCGGGAGCTGAAGTAGATTCTGGTTGGGCAGCGGATGTTACCCGCACCTGGGCAGCGTCAGGTAAATTTTCTGCCACCCAACGAGCAATTTACGAGGTGGTTCTGGCGGCTCATGATGCCTGCATTGCGGCAATGCGCCCCGGTGTGGAATATGAGGATATTCACCTGGTAGCGGCAACGGTGATGGCTGAGGGATTGGCAGATCTGGGGATTTTGAAAGGACAACCGCAGGATTTGGTGGATCGGGATGCTCATGCTCTGTTTTTTCCCCACGGGATTGGACACCTGTTGGGGCTGGATGTTCATGATATGGAGGATCTGGGTGACCTGGCAGGTTATCAGGCAGGTAGGGGAAGGAGCGATCGCTTCGGCTTAAATTACCTCCGCCTCAACCGTCCCCTGCAACCTGGCATGGTTGTCACCATCGAACCAGGTTTCTACCAGGTTCCTGCTATTCTCCAGGATCCAGAAAGAAGAACGCGATTTAGTGGGATTGTGGACTGGGAAAGACTTGCTGAGTTTACTGACGTGCGTGGGATTCGGATCGAAGATGATGTGCTGGTGACTGAAACTGGAACTGAAGTGTTAACTGCCGCCTTACCAACCGCCGCAGGGGCGATCGAACAGTTGGTGAATGGTTAACGATCCCAATCAGCGGCGACTATTAACCTTTCACTCAGCACCAGCAGTAATCGAGGGTCCGCTGCGTTGGGCTTGTGAGACTGCTGGCTGTAAGTCTTCAACTAACTTTGTGAGTGTCGAGAAGTCAAGTAGAATCATCCAATCCCCTTGTTAAGCAATCTACAAGTTGATCAGGCATTGAAAAGAATGGGCAATGCGAGGATTGAAGTTGAAATCGCCGTTTAACCGCAACTCGATCCAGCATTAATGTCTGATGTTGGTGACTCACAGCATTGTCATTCAAGGTTTCAATATAAAAACGTGGCACTGATCCAAAACCACTATCAGTTAACGTGATTGGATTTGCACATGGATACATTGGTTCTGGGCGATGACGTGCAACTAATAACTCCTGATATTGGGGTGGACAATCTACACCGAAAACCTCTACGATCCCTTCTTCAGCAATCCACGCTAAAGTATTATTCTCTGAGCCATCCTGCCTCCAGTAAGACATCATCTTTGTTTCGTTATCCTCCGATGTAAGTTGATAGAGACTCTCACCGTTCCGAGGTAAGTAGGCACATAAATAAACTAATGCTTTGATCTGGCTTGAAATAGCTTCGGCAATGCCTGAAATTACCATTCCTGCCATGCTATGCCCAACTAGAATGATGTCGTGACGCTCTCCAATCGCTTCGACTACAGCATCACGGTAACTATCTAGTGATACAGACTCGGGAGAAGTTGTGTCATCACCGTGAGCTGGGAGATCTAAACTGATGACAGTGTACCCCTTATCTTCCAGTCGAGGTGTAACTTCAGACCAACAGAACTTTCCCATCCATGAACCATGAACCAAGACGTAAATTCTATCAGCCATTGCCAAGCTTCCTATTCTTTTGAACCGCAGTAGATAGCTTTACAGTACGCTCTCCACAGACAATGAGAAGCAGCCCAACGTTCCCAAGCACCGGACACAGATCACCTTGGCAACTCACCGATCACTTAACGTTGTTACGGTGCATTGTTTTTTTATGCGGCGTTTCTACGAAGGGTACAGTCTGTGTTTACAGAACTTCTTCAGCCAAAAGTTGCCCCTTAACCCGTTCATATTCATCTTCAAGAAGCCATTCTTGGGCTGCTTCATAATTGGAGTGGGTGACTACAAGTTTATAGTCAGAGGCAGGATTAAAAATACGGCAAGTGCCATCTTGATCACCCACTAGCATGAGAATCTTAGGTGGGAAAAGCACTGGATCAACCCAAAGTTCCAGAAACTTCCAGGTTTTAGCTTGTTCTGCGAGGACTGGTGCGTGGGATTGCATGATACTCACCTGTTGTTTTCACAATTTTGATCTCACCGTAGTAAAGAGGGGTTTGGCTCCCGTCTGCTCTAATTATGTATCCGATCGCCTCTGAAAAGTAGAGTCCATATCGTTCGTAATCATCGTCTTCATCCTCTATTCCGGTTCGTTCTCCATCCGCAATGATAGCCTGTGTGACCCGTTCTAAAGTTTCACGATCATTGAATACATGCGCTCTACTCTCTCTTCGGAGCAAGCGTTGAACTTGAGAAGTATTCGGCAAATGGCGAGCAATCAGGCTTGTTCGGGAGTCTGGAGTAATATCTCGATCAATTCCGCTCATAATGCTCTGTTTATCGCATTTTCAGAGCATATCACGCAGAAAATGCAGTCTTGATTATGGCTTCCACTGATGTTTCCAATAGCTACATAGTTGATCTCGTTTGAGTAAATCAACCCGAAGTTTCCGTTTTTCTTCCATGCATTCGTCATATTTCTTCTGCTGAGCGCTGCTAACACTGTCCCCAGAGAAACACTTCACTAACCCAAAAATTAATCCAATAAACAGCACCAACCCATACGCCTAAACCAAAAAACATGGCGATAGGTAACATTTTTACAGGATCTTTTTTATTTAGCTCAGACATTTTAAGTGCTTCCTTAAAAATGCTCAAAAATATCGAACAGGATTGCGCCCATCAAAGTTGATACTGCAATTCCGAATATATGCATTTGTAAATGCAATCACCAGCCGACCATCATCAAGCCGAAAACTATTTTCAGCATCGAAAGTACCCTCAATTCTTTGAGTGCCGTCAAAGCTGACAATCTCAACATCAGTAATCTCCTACTCCTTGCCTTGAGCAACTACCCAGTTACCTGATTTGTTGGCTCTGAGCAAATCGAGCAGATTATCTGCTGTGCGAACTTGAATGGTGAGCTTTGTCATGATTTTGGATGAGGAACTACAGCAATAGCGGTTTACGGCATAACGACCAAGATGAGCGGCAGTAGACAAAGTTTGCATCCCCACCAAGATCTTGCAACTGTCCATTCCATCAACTTGTTATGCCGTAACGCTGACATCATTGATGCTTACTATGTCACATACGGAGCATTCTGCCACTGTTTGAGAAGTTTTAATTCCTGCATCTGACCAAGCCAAAGGTCAATAACATAGTAATCATCGCCATCAAGACCATTATCAGATAAGGTATCTAAGTTTCCATAACAAATTCGTACTTGATACATACCAGGTCGCATCTCTAAGCGTTGAGCATCGGGCAAATAATCTGTGCAGCCAATTACCACCAGCCTTCCGGATGGAACATCAACACTACACTCTACAACATGATCCCATTCATCCAAATTGGCTCCTGGATCAGTGTTGTTGATACGGATAGTAACTGGTACAGTCATGTTGCGAACGGTATACACAGCAACAATGTACGGGGTGACCTTTGCCATGTTGCTGCAATCCAGCTCTGTTACATCAGAAGGATAATCTGGCTCCTTCTCATCATCCATTAAGTAAAACTGATGATAGTCAGCAAAAATCTCAAAACTATACATCTACTAACCCCTGACGCAGCATTCTAATAATGAATTAACACTGATCGCCTCACCACAACCTTAAAGTACTGTTTCACTAGCAACCTCAAGGTAATTTGAAATGGACACCAACAGATAGTCTTGCGGTTACTGCCCCTACAGATAACCTGCGCGGCATAACGATGCCCATCAACCGCCGTAAATAATAGCCGATTGGCTCTCGGCGGTCGGTGTGTATGGGCATTTTTAGACCAACGATCGCTTGCTTCAATATATTCATAAGCATGGTGCGTTCCCAAAAAACTATCGGTTGAGTAGGAGAAGTTGCACCAAGAAACACACTCTACAGCTACTTTTCTTCAGCCGACAGCGCTGATATGCTGGTCTACCGGATGACCCCCGATCACCAGTGAACTACACCATTAAACCTTTAACATCAAACCAAAAAAAGATGCCCCAAAAGCGTAGCTTTTGAGGCATCCGGTTGAACGATTTTTTATGATTAGTCTTCAAATATCTTGAATGCCACGTATCCAATAGCCGCGATAAACGCAACTGGTGCTGCTGCTGTAATTATCGCTCCAGCAGCCATTCCACCACCAACAACAGAACCAACTGCTGCCATTCCAGATGATATTGCCGCTCCGCCAGCGAGACCAGAAGCACCGGCAGCGGATGCTAAGGCTGCGCCTGTAGTGCCTGCAGTTGCAGACATGATAGTTGCAGCAGACCCGCCGATTACGGCTGAAGCTGTGTTAGCAGCTACAAAAGCAGTTGCCGCTGAACCTGCGGCACCAACAGCAGTAGATTTTTTCATATTTATGGTTTTTCGCTGTAAGGAAGGCATTTCATTTCAATAGTGGCATAGTCAACATAAGGATGCCAACTGCATCTTCAAACGTTTACAGCGGTCTAACTATTAATTAGGTTGACGGTGTCTACCTATCTAGCCTCTCAGGGATAATTAGGCTGAAACCTGCCTATTTAAGATCCCAAATCAGGGGATTAGGCTGACTCAAATCTACCTAATGATCCCAAATTGGAGGATGAGGCAGACAAACTTTTACATAATAGGCTTCGTTTCCAGGATTAGATAGACGACTTTGGTAAATCTTCAGAGAGAAAATCTAATATATGCTGGCAATATTTTATACAAGTATTTCTGGATACGTAGGGGTGTCACCAGATGTGGAGTGGGACAGATTAATAATAAGTCCTGTGTTGGTTGGGTTGAGGCAGGAAACCCAGCACTCAAATGGGTTACGCTATCGCTCTAGCGCAGCCATGCGGCTGCACCCAGCCTTATATTTGATTCCACTTACCTGCGGCTATTCAGCACCACCTTTTGGGTTGTTATCTGGAAAGTTTCTGTATTAATCGCTTTTTAGAGCAATTACCCGGAAATTGTCCATCTAAAAGCTGTTTTCGGGCACCCCTTGCTCCCTTTTCGCGCTTTCAATTGCTCCAAAGGTAGGGAAACCCGATCTTTCTGTTCGGCAATCTGGTTAATCTAGAATGGGAGCGATCGCCGCATCTGCGCGCACAATAGTTTCTAAAAGCCTTCTAATCATTACAACTGAGAACTAAAGCGGGACTATGACCACCATCCTGGAACAGGGCAACATCAGTATCCATACTGAAAACATCTTCCCGATTATCAAGAAGTGGCTCTATTCTGACCACGAAATCTTTTTGAGAGAGCTGGTATCCAACGCCGTAGACGCTATCAACAAGTTGAAGATGGTGTCTCACTCTGGCGAGTACTCTGGCGATCTGGGTGAGCCGGAAATTGTGATCACCCTCGACAAAGAGAAGAAGACCCTTGCTGTCTCCGACAATGGCATTGGTATGACCGCCGATGAAGTGAAGAAATACATCAACCAGGTCGCCTTCTCCAGCGCAGAAGAATTTGTCCAGAAGTACAAAGCCAGCACCGACCAGCAGATCATCGGTCACTTTGGGCTGGGCTTCTACTCTTCCTTCATGGTTGCCAGTCATGTGGAAGTGGATACGCTCTCCTATCAATCGGGTTCCCAACCTGTTAACTGGTCGTGTGACGGCTCCACCGAGTTCAAATTATCGGAGTCCGAGCGGCGCGATCGCGGTACCACCATCATTCTGACGCTGCAAGAGGAAGAACAGGAATATCTGGAACCCTACCGCATCCGTTCCCTGATCAAGAAGTATTGCGACTTCATGCCCTTCCCGATCAAGCTGGTGGTGGTAGAACCACCCAAGGAGGCTGGGGAAGCTGGGGAAGCAGAAGCGGCAGAGGTCACGCCCCAGGCACCGGAGCAAATTAATCGGCAGAAAGCTCCTTGGAAGGAAGCTCCCAGTTCACTCACTAAAGATGATTATCTGGAGTTTTACCGCTACCTTTATCCTTTTCAGGAAGACCCACTTCTCTGGGTTCACCTCAACACGGACTATCCCTTTGTCGTCAACGGTATTCTTTACTTCCCCAAGCTCAGACCCGATGTTGATACGACCAAAGGGCAAATTAAACTCTTCTGCAACCAGGTATTTGTCAGCGACAACTGCGAAGAGGTCATCCCCAAGTTTTTGCTGCCCCTGCGCGGTGTGATTGACAGTATCGACATTCCCCTCAACGTCTCCCGCAGTTTTTTGCAGAACGATCGCACCGTCCGCCGCATTGCCGACTACATTGCCAAGAAGGTGGGCGATCGCCTGAAAGAGCTTTACCGGGACGATCGCGACGAATACATCCGCTGCTGGCAAGACCTGGGCACGTTCGTCAAATTTGGCTCCATCAATGACGACAAGTTTAAGAAACAGGTTGAGGATATTCTGATTTATCGGACTACCTGGGAAGGTGCGGGCAGTCAGACGACAGAATCCAGGAGCCAGGAAGCGGGAGATTCCCAGGCACCTAAGGTAGAGGTTCAGTCTGGCGAAGGGGATGCCTGGCAGGATGTCCCCACCCCCGACACCCCATCCCCGACACCCGGTACGCCGTTCTACACCACTCTCAGCGAATACCTGGAGCGTAACAAAGCACAGCATCCCAATCGTGTCTTTTACTGCACTGATGAGGTGACCCAGGCGACCTATACGGAACTGCACCGGAAGCAGGGGATTGAAGTCCTGTTTTTGGACTCTTTCATTGATACCCACTTCGTCAGCTTCCTGGAACGGGAGCATCCCGATGTCCGGTTCTCACGGGTCGATGCCGATCTGGACGATACCCTGTTTGACAAGGAAAAAGAATCTGAAATTGTCGATCCCAAAACCAACAAAACGCGCAGTGAGCAGATTAAGGAACTGTTTGAGCAGGCACTCAACCGTCCCAAGATCACCATTCGGACGGAAGCACTGAAGTCCGATGATCCCCAGGGAACCCCACCCGCGATCGTGCTGTTGCCAGAACACCTGCGTCGTCTGAGGGAAATGAACGCCCTGTTGCAACAGCAGGCGATCGAGTTCCCAGAGGAGCACATTTTGCTGATCAACACGGCTCATCCCCTGATTCAAAACCTGACTTCCCTCAGTCAGGGAATCATCCTCCAGGAAGGAGGGCAATCTCCCTCGGCTGAGTTGGCGAACCTGATCTGCCACCACGTCTATGATCTGGCGCTAATGGCACAGAAAGGCTTCGATGCGGAAGGGATGAAGTCCTTTGTGGAGCGATCGAACCAGGTGTTAACCCGCCTCACCGAACGGGCAACGGCTTAAAGCTGCAACCGTTCATTGAAATTTGGAAAGTCTGGGCAACATCAAGATCCCCGGTTTCTTGTGCAGATTGTTGGATTCATTCAACCAATTTCTCCAGAAACCGGGGATCTGACTGTTTAGCCGCAACACCACCTACCATAAGTTATGGCGATCGGTAGTGTTTCAAATATGTGGTTGGATCTGGTAGGAGCATTGCACTGCAATGCTCCTACGGAATATAAACAACAGGTCTAGAACACTACCCCCAGTCTGATGACCCAGGTGTTGCAAATTGCAGCAGAGCAAGGAACCGGGGTTGCCCTCCGCAACTTGCGGCAACAGTTGATGAAATAGGTTCCTGCCTATTCTTCGGTAGACTCACTCTCGCTATCTTCCAATGCCGCCGCTTCTTCCCCAGAGGTGGGAACCAGGGCAACGGCAGCGATCGCATCGTCCTCAGCCAACCGCTGTACCCGCACCCCTGTAGCCGGACGGGACTGGGACGAAATTGCATTCACCGACTGACGGATAATGATGCCCCGGTTGGTGATAATCATCAGTTCCTCATCTTCATTGACGATGTGGAGAGCCGCCAGGCGATCGCCCGGTTTGCGGAACTTGGTTGCCACCAACCCCATCCCTGCCCGATTCTGCAACCGGAATTGGGAAACTGGGACACGCTTGCCAAACCCACCTGTGGTCACAATCAACACCCACGGACCCAGGCTAACCGTTTCCGTTTCCAGGGTTTCCTCATCGCTCTCACTGGCAGATTCCAGTTCCTGTACCAGATCGGCAACAATCTGACTGGGTAAAATCGCCATCCCAACCAGACTGTCCCCTTCCCTCAGAGCCATCGCACGCACCCCCCGCGTTGCCCGCCCTAAGGGACGCAACTGCTCATGGTTTGCCCGGAAGTGAATTGCCTTACCCAGACTGGAACCAATCAGGATCGTATCCTGCTCGCGGGCACGACGGACCCACCGCAGTTGGTCGCCCTCTTCCAGGGAGATGGCAATTAAGCCATTGGTGCGAATGTTGCCAAAGGCTGCCAGTGCCGTCTTCTTGATGTAGCCGCCCGTGGTCAGCATCACCAAATACTCATCTTCGGTGAACTCTGTCACCGGAATCACAGAAGTAATTTTCTCGTTTCTGGGAATGGGCAGCAGTTGCACGACAGGCGTACCGCGTGAAGTGCGAGAACCCGTGGGAATCTGGTATGCCTTGAGGCAGTAAACGACACCGCGATCGCTGAAGAACAGCACACTGTCATGGTCGCGGCAGGTGAGGAAATGCTCTACGGCATCGTCTTCTTTCATCCGAGTGCCTGCTTTGCCTTTGGTGGCGCGGTTCTGCGCCTCAAAGGTATTGACCGGCATCCGTTTGACGTAACCCTGTTCCGTCAGCAGAATCACCGCCCGCTCATTGGCAATCAGGTCTGCATCACCAATTTCTTCTTCAGACTGCTCCAGCACTGAGCGCCGGGGAGTGGCACGAGCTTCCTTCAGTGCGGTGACTTCCTCAATGATGATGTCGAAAATCCGCTCCCGCCGCGCCAGGATATCTTGCAAATCGGCAATCTGGGTCTGAAGTTCTTCATGCTCGTGGTGGATTTTGTCTGCTTCTAGTGCCGTCAGGCGGCGAAGCTGCATTTGTAAGATGGCATCTGCCTGAGCTTCTGAAAGACTATAGGAGGTAATTAACCCCTGTTTGGCGGTAGGGGTATCGGCGGCACCGCGAATCAGGCTGATAATCGCATCCAGGTTGTCCAGGGCAATCAGCAAGCCCTGAAGCAGGTGATCCCGTTCTTCTGCTTTACGCAGGCGGTAGCGGGTACGGCGCGTGATCGTTTCAACCCGAAATTCCAGGAAAACTTCAAGAAATTGCTTCAGGGTAATAACCTGGGGTTCGCTGTTGACCAACGCCAGCATATTTGCTCCAAAGTTTGCCTGGAGCGGAGTTTGCTTGTAGAGGTTATTAAGCACGACACGGGGATAGGCATCCCGCTTCAGTTCGATCACAATTCGCATGCCATCGCGATCGCTCTCATCCCGAATATCGGAGATGCCATCAATCTTTTTGTCGTTAACCAGTTCGGCGATCTTCTCAATCAGCGCTGCCTTATTGGTCTGGTAGGGCAACTCGGTGACGATAATCGCTTCCCGATCTGGGCGGCCCCGATGTTCAATGGTTTCAATGCTGGCAACACCGCGCATGATGATCGAGCCACGCCCGGTAGTGTACGCATCCCGGATGCCCGTTCTACCCAGGATTTGTGCCCCGGTGGGAAAGTCGGGACCGGGAATGTACTGCATCAATTCCAGATTGGTAAGATCCGGATTACGGATCAGCGCAATAACCCCATCCACCAACTCTCCCAGGTTGTGGGGTGGAATGTTGGTCGCCATGCCAACCGCAATCCCAGACGAGCCATTCAGCAGCAATTGGGGAATGCGGGCGGGGAGAACGATCGGCTCCTGCTGGGAACCGTCAAAGTTATCAATAAAATCGACCGTTTCCGATTCAATGTCTTGCAGCATGCCCTCTGTGGTGATGGGCCGCAAACGACACTCGGTATAACGCATAGCCGCGGGAGGATCATTATCCACCGAGCCAAAGTTGCCATGCCCGTCAATCAGGGGCGATCGCATCGAAAAGTCCTGCGCCATTCGCACCAGGGCATCGTAAACCGCGGTATCCCCGTGGGGGTGGTACTTACCCAGCACTTCCCCGACCACACGGGCACATTTACGGAAAGGGCGATCGGGAGACAAGCCCAACTCATGCATAGCGTAAAGAATCCGCCGATGCACAGGCTTTAAGCCATCCCTGGCATCCGGCAACGCCCGACCCACGATCACGCTCATGGCGTATTCCAGGTAAGACCGCTGCATTTCGTTCCGTAGATCTGTAGGGACGATCCGATCCTGAGACGGCTCCTGGGCAAAAGTCATACTGTCAAAAACTCCGAAAACACGAGCAAACGGTGGTTAGCGGTCTGAGTTCAGCAAATCTTGAAGTTTGACCTCCAGATTGCTTTGAGCCAGATGCAAATTCAGCCTATAAATTGTATCACAATTGAACACTTTTGACCGTTTTTCGCCACCTCAGCCTCAGCCCTGAATCGCCTTTCCAGCATGGGTTTCATTGTAGAGCTTGCTGGGGCGCAGGGTGGCTGGGGCAGAGATATGCAGGAACTGCGACTCTACGGGAAAACTGCTGAAGTGCTGGGTTACTCGCTGACAAGAAGCTGTCGATAGTCCTGTAGATGTATTCTGGCAGAGGATTCCCAGGTGTATTAAGTCAGAATAGGCTGGCTGTTTTGAATCAACCATTGGGCAAGGGTGGATTTGGTGATAGTGCTTGGGTTCATCGCACAGCCTGCCGTTTAGAAAAGCCGGTCAATGGCTCCTGCTCCAAATCCCAAAACTCGATTGATTCGTTGTGCGATTCCAGTATCAATTGAGATGCGGTGGTGATTTATCCAATGATTTCACAAACCAGATCACGCTGATCAAACTGCGATCGCACATTCTCCACCTGATCGGGATGCACACTCAACAGAAAGCCATAGCTGGGAAAACAGACTAACCAGCGCGATCGGTATTGTACTCGTCTGAGAATCGCTATAACTTTGATATGAAACACACGACTACTACAGATACATACCGGGCACTGGCACTTCAACTGACCTGCCATGCCGTCAACCACGCTACCGATCGCCAGGAAGCCCGCGCTTTGATGCAACAGGCGATCTCCCGCATCAGTTCACAAATTGCTGCCAGCATTGCCTTTATTGGGGCTGACTGTCGTTTGATTGTCTTGCCAGAATATTTCCTGAGTGGATTTCCATTAGGAGAGTCATTTACGGTTTGGGCAGATAAAGTCTGTTTAGAGATGACGGGGGCAGAGTATGAGGCACTCGGACAGATCGCGCAAAAGCATCGCATCTTTCTGGCTGGTAATGCTTACGAACTCGATCCACACTTTCCCAAGCTGTACTTTCAAACTTGCTTTGTGATTGCTCCGAGTGGGGATGTCGTCCTCCGTTATCGACGGTTAAATTCCATGTTTGCGCCAACTCCCCATGATGTATGGGATGACTATCTGGCGCATTACGGATTGGAGGGCGTTTTTCCGGTGGCAAAGACAGAGATTGGCAACCTGGCGGCGATCGCTTCTGATGAGATCCTATTTCCAGAAGTGACACGCTGTCTGATGATGCGGGGTGCGGAGGTATTTCTGCACTCGACCTCGGAAGTGTATGGTCAAGGGCGATCGCCCAAAGACATAGCCAAAATTAGCCGTGCGATAGAAAACATGGCATACGTGGTTTCTGCCAATACCGCTGGGATTGCCCAAATTTCTATCCCGATCGCTTCCGCCGATGGTGGTTCTAAAATTATTGACTATCGGGGGCTGGTGTTAGCCGAAACCGCGACGGGGGAAAGTATGGCTGCCTTTGCTGAAATTGACCTGGTTGCACTGCGTCGTTATCGTCGTCGTCCCGGATTAAGCAATTTGCTTTCTCGACAGCGGTTTGAACTATATGCTGAGAGCTACCGTCAGGCTCAGTTTTATCCGGCTAATACCATGCTGAATGGGGAAGGCGATCGCAAACACTTTATGCAAACCCAGCAGCAGGCGATCGAGCATTTAGCGAATTCAGAGGTGATTTAGATCGGTGAAGTTGTGCGGCAGCAGATCACCTCGAACTCCCACAGATAAGCTATGTTCCGTCCACTTCTAAGACAGCGTTGTGCGGCTACCGGCACAAATCCGGAGGAATCAAGAACTTACTAAAAAAATTTTCAATGCTGAAAAGCTTGTGAAGTAAAATGCAGAATTATCTTATACCATTTCTTTATGAGGCTGCACTGAACAAGGGGCTTAAACCCCTTGCCTGACAAGGGTTAGTTCTGCTCATCCTTAAATGAAATTGGTATTACGTGAGGCTAACCTCCAAGCTATGCGTGAGATAGTATGGTACAAATGATCTGACTCGGGGTCGATAAGGTGCTACATCGGCAAAAGGCTCTATTGATGATACTTCAGCAAGTTGGAGGGACAGCCTCTAGCATGCAAATGATGAAGTGGGCTTTTTTGTTGTCTTGTGAAACCCCATCTCATGGAGGCAAAACATTTTATCAATTTATCCCATATCGATACGGTCCTTACTCTTTTACTCTCAACCAAGAAACTGATTCACTCATTCGCAATGGTTTCTTGGAGAAAGGAACTGATAATCGCTGGAGACTCACTCCTCTAGGAGAGAGCCTGGACATAACATTGCCTAGTGATGTTAGTAAAGATATTTGTCAAATTACTGCAACTTACGGAAGGCTACCTGGACAGAAATTAATAAATCTAATTTATGACAAATATTCTTGGTTCACGATCAACAGTGAACTTCCTGGTAGGAGAAAAGAAGAACGCTCAGTTGCAGAGAGATGTATTTATACTGCTGGCTATGAAGGGAAAACCGTTGATGAGTTTCTGAATCTCCTTATGGAGTCTGGGATATCTCAGTTAATTGATGTGCGATACAATCCTATCTCGCGTCGGTATGGTTTCCATAAAAGTACTCTGTCTCGCTTATGTAGTTCCCTGAAGATAGACTATCAACACTTTCCTGGCTTAGGAATATCAGGTTCAGAACGTGAACATATAGGTTCTGAGAATCAATATATAACGTTGTTTGAGAATTACCGTTTGAATCTTTCTTCCTGTGAGAAGGACTTAGCTAATGTAATTAGGCTATTGCAATCTGAACCTAGTGTTCTAGTTTGTATGGAAGCTAATCCAAGTTTTTGCCATCGCAATGTTTTAGCTCAACATCTAGCAACTTTAGTTGATATGCCAATTGAACACCTGGGTTATTCAGCATGAGTAATCAAGCAATCAGAACCAAAGTTCTTATAACTGTAATGACCTATCCACACCCATCTAGGGGGTATCAAGAGCTTGTTTGTACAGCTGGGATAACTGAGCAGGGTGAGTGGGTACGGCTTTATCCGATAGATTACCGTTATAGACCAAGAAATCAGCAATTCCGAAAATATCAATGGATAGAAGTTGATTTATTCCCACATGGGGCTGGTAATGATCGGAGAAAGGAAAGCAGAAAGCCAATTTTAGATACACTTCGCGTTTTAGGAGAACCACTCTCCACGAAAAATGGATGGAGAGAACGTTGTCGGATTATTGATCCAATTCCAGTTTATACAGTAAGGCAATTACGAGAATTGCATGAATCTGAGCGGGTATCGCTTGGTGTTGTTCAGCCTACAAAGGTGCTTGATTTAAAGATTGAACCCGCTGATCCTGAATGGAAACCAGAATGGCAGTTTCTATTTGACCAATTGACCCTTTTTGGACCTGTTCAGAGGACTCTTCGCAAGATACCTTACAAGTTTAGCTATCTCTTTGAATGCGATGATAGCAACAGACCTCATAACGCTATGATTGAGGACTGGGAACTAGGAGTACTCTGGCTGAATGAAGTCGCTCGTTTAGGTGATGAAGAGCAAGCGGCTTTGAGCGTTCGTCGCAAATTTCTTGATGAACTATGTAACGAAAGCAAAGATACCCGTTTCTTTATGGGTACAGTGTTTCCGTATAATACATGGGTCGTACTTGGTGTCTTTTGGCCACCTAAACCCAAAAAATCTCAACCTGATGTGATTCAAGGAACTTTGTTCTAAAAAGTTTGAAATAGAATTGCTTTCAACTTTCAACTCTGCATCAGTATTTTCTGGAAACTGTCTCAACCAGAAACTCAAGTGGTTCAACAGGGCAATAGGTATGCGCATCTGCCGATTATATCGCTAATTATATTGGGAGTCATAACGCCATGCCTGAATCGATCGCAGTTCGCAATCCCCGCACAGGCAAGGTTGATTACGGGATCACACCACCCACAACTGATGAACTGGCAGAACTGTGTCACCGCTTACGCACAGCCCAAATTGACTGGCAGCAGAGAGGAATAGAGGCACGGATCGAAGCATTACAGCAATGGAAGCAGGTTGTCCAGGCGCAGCGGCATGAGTTGGTTGAGGCATTGGTTGCAGATACGGGTCGGCTAGCGGTCTCAGTCTTGGAAGTGGATTCATTTTTGGGCAGTCTCGATCGCTGGTGTCAACTTGCACCTGAACTCTTACAAGGAGAGGAACGGAACACGGCAATTCCCTTCATTCGGTTGCAGCAAACGGCTGTTCCCTATCCATTGGCAGGCGTGATTAGTCCCTGGAATTTTCCGCTCTTGCTCTCGACGATCGATACGATTCCGGCTTTGTTAGCGGGTTGTGCCGTGGTGGTAAAGCCGAGTGAAATTGCACCGCGCTTCGTGAAGCCATTCATGCAGACGATCGCGGCGGTTCCCCCACTCCAAGCAGTGCTGACTTACATTACCGGAGCCGCAGACACGGGGGCTAATTTAATTGAGCAGGTGGATTTGATTTGCTTTACGGGCAGTGTGGCAACTGGTCGTAAGGTGGCAATGGCGGCGGCTCAACAGTTTATTCCAGCCTTTTTAGAATTAGGCGGCAAAGATCCTGCCATTGTCTTAGACTCTGCGGATTTAGAGTTAGCCACCTCAGCGATTTTGTGGGGGTCTGTGGTAAATACAGGACAATCCTGTTTGTCGATTGAGCGAATTTATGTAGCAGATTCAATCTTTGAACCGTTTGTAGATCAATTGACCACCAAAGCTAACGCCCTTCAGCTTGCCTATCCCACGGTTGAAGATGGGCAAATTGGTCCCATCATTGCCGAACGACAGGCAGCAATGATTACCGACCATTTGCAAGATGCGATCGCAAAGGGGGCGATCATCCACTGCGGCGGTAAAGTAGAAGTGTTAGAAGGCGGGTTATGGTGCCGTCCGACGGTTCTGACTAAGGTCAATCACTCCATGAAGGTAATGACCGAAGAAACGTTTGCGCCGATCATGCCGGTGATGTCCTTTTCCACCATTGAGGAAGCGATTGATTTAGCCAATGACACCATTTATGGGCTGAGTGCGGCTGTCTTTGCAGGTTCAGAAACAGCGGCGATCGCGATCGCCAACCAAATTAATGCTGGAGCGATTAGCATCAATGATGCGGCTCTGACGGCGATCATGCATGAAGGTGAGAAAAATGCCTTTAAGTGGTCAGGCATGGGGGGTTCTCGCATGGGTGCAGCAGCTTTGAAGCGGTTTATGCGCAAAAAAGTGCTGTTGATTAAAACGCAGGCGATCGCAGACCCCTGGTGGTTTCAATCCTAAAACTGGCAGGTTAAATCTTGTAACCAACTGATTACTGCAATCTAATTTAGAGCTATTCAGGGATTAATCCTGCATCAGAAACACCACCATGTCTAACATTCGAGACGAAATGCCTGTGCTTGCTCGCCATGAAGGGGAATGGTTTGGTACCTATACCCTGGTTGATTCAGAGGCGAAAATACTCGACCAGCATGAAGCTCGCCTATCCTGTCAGTTTCCGCAGGAGGGTGATTACGATTACTATCAAATCAATCGCTACACTTGGGCAAATGGCAAGCAGGAGGAACATCAGTTTCCTGGCATCTATCGAGACAAAAAACTGTGGTTTGATACAGAGCGGATTCAGGGGCACGCCTGGGAAGTGGATGAGGCAACGCTGATCCTGTGGTTTTCCTACAAAACCATCCCAGATTTCTACCTTTATGAAATGATTCAAATCAGCCCTTGCAACAATCACCGCACTCGCACCTGGCACTGGTTTAAGAATCATCAACTCTTTCAGCGTACCCTGATTCAAGAAGAACGGCTCAATTCATCCACCTAGCGGCTTCATCACACGATTATGTCTCCTCGAATTAAACGGGCTTTTCTCGATACTGAAGATGGTCAAATTCATTACCGCATTGGAGGTGAAGGAAAACCGCTTTTACTGCTGCATATGAATCCTCGCAGTAGCGATGAATTCCGCGAGTTAATGCCACTATTCATCGAACA
This sequence comes from Kovacikia sp. CALU 1929, assembly GCF_056784235.1. Lineage (NCBI taxonomy): Bacteria > Bacillati > Cyanobacteriota > Cyanophyceae > Leptolyngbyales > Leptolyngbyaceae > Kovacikia > Kovacikia sp. CALU 1929. The sequence continues at coordinate 1,385 of NZ_JBXBCF010000064.1, read as the reverse complement.
GGGACGACAGGCGATCGCAATGGATCTGATGGGATTTGGTGACTCCGATAAGCCATCTCGCCTGTATTCAGTTGCCGACTATGCCAAAACTGCGATCGCGCTTTTAGATGAATTAGGCATTGAACAGACGGATGTTTTGGGCAATCACACGGGTGCATTTGTTTCGGGTGAAATTGCCGTTGCCTATCCCGATCGCGTCAAGAAATTGATTTTGTGCAATGTTGCTGGCTTTGGTGAAGCTGGAAAAGCAGAGTTAATGCGGCGATTCGAGCAAGGGTTTGTGATTCAACCAGATGGTTCTCATTTAATGGAACGTTGGCTGGCTCGCAGCCGCTATGTTGGCTCAGCAGAATTGAATCACCGTTGGGTATTGGATGATTTGAAGTGCTTTGGCTATCCGCTATATGCGGTTTGGGCAGTCGGCAACTATTGCATTGATGCCGCAGAACGATTTCATGCCATTCAGTGCCCTACGCTGATTTTGTGGGGCATTGATGATGTCCAGGAATTCGAGCATTTAGGATTAGCGCTGGCAAAGGATCGATATTTTGTTTCTCAAGCTATTCCTCACGGTAAAGTTGTGGAGATTAACGGGGGAACGATTTGCATGATGAATCAAATTCCAGCAGAAATCTCAAAAACAGTGATCGAATTCCTGAATGAATAAAACAATCACATCAGCAACTTACCGCAATAGGGTTAAGCAACGCTTTTAGAAGCGCGATCGTCATCACCTAACTTCCCATCCCAACCCACTACTCATTATTTGGCTCTTCCAATCGCTGCAAGCACGCTTGAACCGATAGCACAGTTACAGATGAATTCAAAAACCCTTGAATATCGCGACTCAAGATAGCATCTAGGAGAATATTGGTATCAACTAAAACGTTCACTGAAGGTATTTCTCCACCCGCCGTTCTTCCAACATGACAGCTACTTCTTGATCAGTTGGCGCAGGCTGTTCTGTTCTGAGCAAGCCACGCATCCGTCGAATTGCACTAGAACGCTCAGTTCTGACGCAGCAAGTTTTCAACTTGCGATGTCGAACAGTTTCCAAGGCGAAGCCGAATAACCTTCGGTGGATTTCCAAACACTAAGCTCAGGTCGTGCATGTCAGCATCTTTCGAGACAATCATCAAATCATTGTCTTTTGCATAATCCCAAACGATTGGATCGATCGTTGCTTTCATTCCTATATCTCGAACGTGAAGTGAGTTTGGGAAAAGATTAAACTTGTTGCGGAATAAGGGATAATCGAAAGGACTTCATCGAGTATGAGCCAGCATGATCAACCTCCATCGTGCGTTGAATAACGACCGTCTGCTGCGTGCTCTGACAGGTCTAAATCGGCAAGCCTTTGATGAGCTATTGCCTGTTTTTACGGC